>JAISOG010000020.1 GCA_031275795.1 Candidatus Endomicrobiellum incisitermitis | reverse complement strand
GTTGTGTTGTGTTGTGTTGTGTTGTGTTGTGTTGTGTTGTGTTGTGTTGTGTTGTGTTGTGTTGTGTTGTGTTGTGTTGTGTTGTGTTGTGTTGTGTTGTGTTGTGTTGTGTTGTGTTTTATCATACAATAAGGTCCTTTGGTAAACTTGCCAAAAGGTGTTCACTAAAACTAAACTCCGACGGCTGGACTCGAACCAGCAACCTATCGGTTAACAGCCGATTGCTCCACCATTGAGCTACGTCGGAATTAAACAACTATACTCAACTTACTGTTTATATTATACTTATTCTTTAAAAAAATTCAAGTGTATTAACATATTGGGCATTTGATGATTTAAAGCAGCAAGCGTAAAGTTAATTAATATTATACCAAATTAACCAATTGCTAATTCGCTTGTTTGCATAGAATTTATTATCTTTTGGCGCTCTTTCGTCAAAATCACCTAAATAAACGGCTTTTTCAAGCGCTCTGACCGCTTTCTTTGGCGTTATTCTTAAAAATTTGGATACTTGCAATTGAACCTCTGATTTATTTGTTTAACCTACACAAAGAGACTTATGCCTCTTTTGCAAGCTATAATTAAGAAAAATTTAGTACAATAGAGAACTATCCAAAAAAAGTAAAAAATGAGGATTTATGAGAAGCACTCAAATAAAAAAAGGTACTTTAAGAGCGCCTAATAGATGTTTATTATATTCTACTGGTATAAGTCCAAAAGATATAAATAAGCCATTTATAGGGATTGCTTCATCATTTTCAGATTTAGTTCCGGGGCATATAACAATGCGTGACTTAGAAAGATATATAGAAAGAGGTGTTTCAGTAGGCAATGGAGTCCCTTTTATTTTTGGTGTGCCGGCAGTATGTGATGGCATTGCTATGGGCCATAGCGGCATGCACTATTCTTTAGGTTCAAGAGAAATAATTGCAGATTCAATAGAGATTGTTGCAAATGCTCATAGATTAGACGGTCTTGTGCTTTTATCAAACTGTGATAAAGTTACACCTGGCATGCTTATGGCTGCAGCAAGACTTAACATTCCTTCTATAGTTGTTACAGCTGGAGCTATGATGACCGGGATGTATGATAAAAAAAGACGTTCTATGGTAAGGGACACTTTTGAAGCTGTAGGACAATTTCAAGCAGGTAAAATTACAGAACAACAGCTTGCAGAACTTGAACTAGCAGCTTGTCCAGGCGCTGGTGCTTGTCAAGGAATGTACACAGCCAACACTATGGCATGCTTAACTGAAACTATGGGAATGTCTTTACAATGTTGTGCAACTGCCCTTGCTGTCAGTGCAAAGAAAAAAAGACTTGCTTATGAATCAGGTATAAGAATTGTTGAACTTGTAAAAAAAGATATAAAACCTCGCGATATTTTAACATTAGACGCTTTTAAAAACGCAATTACTGTTGACATGGCCTTAGGTGGGTCTTCAAACACAGTTTTACATCTTCCGGCTATAGCAAATGAAGTTGGAATTAAGTTACCTTTGGATTTGTTTGACGAAATCTCTAAAAAAACCCCGCAGATAGCGTGCTTAGAACCCGCAGGGGATTATTATATGGAAGATTTAGACAATGCCGGTGGCGTACCTGCCGTACTACATGCAGTTCAAAAAAGTTTAGCTTGTTCTAAAACGGTAACGGGTTATGACATAATCGAAATCGCAAAAGTGTCAAAGATTTTAGATAAAGATGTTATAAGAGTTGAAAATCCTTATAACCCGGAAGGCGCTATTGCAATTTTAAAAGGCAATATTGCCACTAACGGCTGTGTTGTTAAGCAAGCGGCTGTAAGTGAAAAAATGAAAGTTTTTGCTGGCAAAGCGCGCGTTTTTAATTGCCAAGAGGATGCCATGAAAGCAATTATCGACAACAAAATTGTTTCTGGCGACGTTGTTGTTATAAGATATGAAGGGCCTGCAGGCGGGCCTGGAATGCGAGAAATGTTAAGCCCTACAAGCGCATTACACGGTATGGGATTAAGTGATTCTGTTGCTCTCCTTACAGACGGACGTTTCTCAGGAGGAACAAGAGGACCATGTATAGGGCATATCTCCCCTGAAGCTGCAGCATGTGGGCCAATAGCTGCTATTAACGAGGGTGATATTATAAGTATCAACATACCGAAAAGAACTCTAAACGTTAATCTAAGTGACACTGAAATAAAAGAAAGACTTTTAAAGGTTGTTAAACCTGAACCTAAAATTAAAACAGGTTATATGGCTCGTTATGCAAAACTTGTGCAGTCAGCAGATACTGGTGCAATTTTAAAATAATGAAAAAGTTAGCTTTTATTGGTAGCGCCTCTAGAGCTGGGAAAACTAGTGTCGCCAAAATGTCTATTGATAAACTTAAAGAATCAGTTTTGCTTGACACAAGCAGGTAGTGGCATTAAGGAAACAAGTATGAAAAAAAAGACAGGCGCACAAATTTTAATTGAAAGTTTGTTAAAAGAAAATGTTGAAGTTGCTTTCGGACTCCCAGGAGGACAGGCTTTACCTATATTTGACGCAATTTATGGTTCAAAACTAAACTTTATTTTAACAAGACACGAGCAAGCTGCTTCACATATGGCTGACGGGTATGCTCGTTCCACAGGTAAGACTGGTGTATGTATAGTTACTTCAGGACCAGGTGCGACAAACATAGTTACTGGGCTTGGCACTGCATATATGGATTCTGTTCCCATAGTAGCAATTACAGGACAAGTATCAACAAGTGTTATAGGACAAGATGCGTTTCAAGGAGCAGATACTATAGGCATAACAAGACCTGTAACAAAACATAACTTTTTAGTTAAAAACGTAAAAGATTTAGCAAGGACTATAAAAGAAGCGTTCTATATTGCAACAACAGGAAGACCGGGGCCTGTTCTGATAGATGTACCTGTTGATGTTCAGCATCGAGCCTGCGAATTTGTATATCCAGAAAGAGTAGAAATACGTTCGTATAAACCTACTTATGAAGGGCATCCAGGACAAATTAAAAAAGCAGCTGAGATTATAAACAATAGTAAAAGACCCGTATTTTATATAGGTACTGGCGTTATTGTTTCCAACGCGGAAAAGGAAATCCTTAAAATATCAAAAAAAGCTGATATTGCTGTTACAAATACACTTCTTGCTATTGGAGCATATCCGCATGATACAAACTTAAGTTTAGGCATGCTTGGAATGCATGGTACCTACTTCGCAAACAAAGCTGTACAATCATCAGACGTTATTATAGCTGTTGGTGCAAGGTTTGACAATAGGTGTACAGGCAAGGTGTGTTCTTTTGCAGAAGAAGCCAAAATAGTTCATGTTGACATAGACCCTACAGCAATATCAAAAATAGTTGATACTGATATCCCAATTGTAGGTGATGCAAAAACAGTTTTAAAAGAAATATCTACCTTGATAGAAAAAAAAGAAAGGAAAGAATGGATTAAAACAATTAATAATTGGAAAAGAGAACATCCTTTATCATATAACAAAAATGACAATAAACTTCACCCACAGTATGTTATTGAGCAAATTTCAGAACTTACAAAAGGCAAAGCTATTGTTACAACAGAAGTAGGTCAGCATCAAATGTGGGCAGCACAGTATTATAAAGCAGAATGTTCACGTTTATTTTTAAGTTCAGGCGGTCTTGGCACTATGGGTTTTGGATACCCTGCTGCTATAGGAGCAAAATTTGCTAACCCCAACAAAGAAGTTATAGTTATAGCTGGAGATGGTTCTTTTCAAATGAATATGCAGGAAATGGCTGTAGCTGTTTTAAATGATATAAGCGTCAAAGTTGTTATATTAAACAATCAATATTTAGGTAATGTAAGACAATGGCAAGAAATGTTTTATAACAAAAGATATTCTCATACTTGTCTTGCAAAACGCAAAAATTGTCCTAAATTATGCAACAAACCAAACAGAAGTATGTGCCCAGTTTATGTTCCAGACTTTGTAAAATGGGCCAACAGTTATGGAGTTTTAGGAATACGCATAACACGTAAAGAAGATGTTAAACCAGCTTTAATAAAAATGTTAAAGGCAAAATGTTCAGTGGTTTTAGATATATGGATTGAAATAGAAGAAAACGTTTTCCCTATGGTTCTATCCGGAACATCTCTTGATGATATTGTAACAAGAATAAATGGATAAATTATTTAATAACTATTTTGTATAATTTAGTAAGTGTGGATATTTTATGCGACACATAGTTTCGGTATTAGTAGAAAACAAATTTGGCGTTCTTGCAAGAATATCTGCTCTTTTTGCAGCGTGCGGACTTAATATAAATTCTTTATCAGTAAATGAAACAGAAGACCCCACAATATCTCAAATGACCATTGTAGTTAATGGAGAGATTTCAATATTAGAACAAATTACTAAACAGTTAAACAAACTTGTTGATGTTATAAAGGTTATAAATTTTAAAGATAAAGGATAATAAGGAGACAAAATGACACAGGCTACAATGTATTATGAAAATGATGCAAATTTAAAACTTTTAGAAAATAAAACTATAGCGGTTTTAGGATATGGCAGTCAAGGACATGCACAGGCTTTAAACCTGAAAGACTCTGGTTTAAATGTTATAGTAGCTCAAAGACCTGGAGGAGATAACTATAAAAAAGCTATCAAAGACGGTTGGAATCCTCTTAGTGTTGCAGAAGCAGTAAAACAAGCAGATTGGGTACATATTTTACTTCCAGACGAAGCACAAAAGAAAGTTTGGCAAGAAGATATAAAACCTAACATAAAAAGGGGTGCTGTGTTAAGTTTCTCTCATGGTTTTAATATACGTTTTAAACAAATTGTACCTTCACAAGATTTAGACGTAATTATGATTGCCCCTAAAGGTCCTGGACATTTAGTAAGAAGACAGTACGAAGAAGGCAAAGGTGTCCCTTGTTTAATAGCTGTTGAACAAAACGCTAGCGGGAAAGCAAAAGAATTAGCTCTTGCTTATGCTAAAGGTATTGGAGGCACTAGATGTGGAGTTTTAGAAACAACATTTAAAGAAGAAACTGAAACTGATCTGTTTGGAGAACAGGCAGTTTTATGTGGTGGTCTTGTAGAACTAATAAATTCTGGGTTTGAAACACTTGTTGCTGC
Source organism: Candidatus Endomicrobiellum incisitermitis (assembly GCA_031275795.1). Lineage (GTDB taxonomy): Bacteria > Elusimicrobiota > Endomicrobiia > Endomicrobiales > Endomicrobiaceae > Endomicrobiellum > Endomicrobiellum incisitermitis. Next base: position 25,999 of record JAISOG010000020.1, on the reverse strand, counting down.
AGGATATCAACCTGAAATTGCTTATTTTGAGTGTTGTCACGAAGTAAAATTAATTGTAGATTTAATTTTTGAAGGTGGTTTTAGTAAAATGAACCACTCAATTTCTGACACTGCTGAATACGGCGAGTACACAACAGGAAGACGTATAATAACAGAACAAACAAAAACAGAAATGAAAAAAATTTTAGATGACATACAATCAGGCAAATTTTCCCAAAATTGGCTTAAAGAAAACCAAGAAGGAAGATCTTTTTTTAATAAAGAACGAAAAGAAGTAAGTCAAAGAACTATTGAAACAGTCGGCGCTAGACTACGCGCAAAAATGGCCTGGGCACAGAAATAATTTAAATAACATCTTGACATTGATTATTTAGTTTAAAAATAAATTAGTGTAATAAATAGATAGGGGTAAGTTTTGCAAAACAAAATCATTAAGATATTTATGGCTATAATAATTATAGGAATTTCAATTTATTTATCTTTCAATATGATAATGAACTCTCTGATTCATAGTAGAAAAGAAATAGATGTACCAAATCTTGTTGGAAAAAGTCTTTACGATTCTTTAGACGAGCTTTCCAAAATAGGTTTTGGCTTAATTAAAGATGGAGAAGAGTCAGATCAAAACGTACCAGCTGGAACAATTTTAAGACAAAGTCCTCAAGCTGGCATGTTGGTAAGAGAAGGAAAAACAATTAAAGTAATAATAAGCCAAGGTGGAGAAATCGTCTATATGCCAAATCTTGTTGGACAAACTATACGTTCTGCTGATATAACTTTAAGACATTTGACTCTTGTCATGGGCGAAGTTGAAAGAAAATTTTCTACAACAGTAGAAAAAGATTATGTTATTTCTCAAGATATTAAACCAGGACAAAAAGTAGATAAAGATTCTGTAGTAAATATAGTTATTTCTGAAGGCTTTCCTCCTGAAGGAATAATACTTATCCCAAATTTTGTAAATCAAAATATAGAAGAAGCTAAAATTTGGGCATTAACAAATAATGTTAGTATAGATATAAAAACAGAGAACAATCAAGATGTTGAAAATAATACTATTATAAATCAATATCCTCAACCAGACACAAACATAACTGATGCTAAATATATTACATTAACCGTATCTGTAAGTGAGACTAATTTGTAACAATAACAATTATAAAACACGAGGCAAATAAAAATATATGAAGAAAATTATTGTAGCTCCTTCCATTCTTTGTGCAAATTTTGCAAATTTGGGAAAAGACATACAAATGCTAGAAAATGCAAAAGCTGACTGGTTACATATAGATATTATGGACGGACATTTCGTGCCTAACATTACAATAGGAGCCTCTGTTGTTAAATCTATTAGAAAAGTCACAAATCTTTTTTTTGATGTACATCTTATGGTTAGTGAACCTCAAAAATATTATCAAGATTTTAAAAAAGCTGGCGCAGATTTAATAACTTTCCACAGCGAAGTTAATGTTAACAAAAAAAAGTTAATACAAGATATAAAAAGTTCTGGCATTAAAGCAGGTATATCTATAAAACCAAAGACAAGTATCTCAGGGATCAAACAATTATTGCCTTATTTAGATTTAGTTTTAGTTATGACAGTTGAACCAGGTTTTGGTGGCCAATCTTTCATGGAAGATATGGTTAGCAAAATAAATGTCTTAAAAAACCTTATTAGCAAACATAAATATGATTGTCTTGTGGAAGTTGATGGTGGGATCAACAGCCAAACTGCTAAAGTTTGCATCAATGCAGGCGCAGATGTTTTAGTTAGTGGAAGTTATATTTTTTCTTCAACAAATTTTAAAGAATCCATAAAATCTCTTAGCATATGAAAAAACTATTTATTTTATTATCTTTAATTTCTATTATACTTATTTTCAACAAAACAATATTTGCTCAACCACAAGGTAAGATTTCATCTGAAAATATCGATGTTGTTGTAGACGGCCAAACAATTGATGGCATTAATGTATACAAAATATCTGACCAAACAAAATATTTTTCTATAAAAGAAATAGCTAAGATATACAATGCAAACTTAGAATGGAAGCCTGTAAGTTCTCAGGTTACGATGAGCTTAAACAATAGGAAAATAGACATTAAAGCAAACAGTACTGCTGTAGTATTTGGCAGAAAAAAAAAAAGAATGTCTTTACCTTCTAGATTTATAAAAGGAAATATCTATATACCACCTGAAATTCTTACATCCAACGAATTTTCACAAATTACAGAAACTATAGTACAATGGAACCCTTCTGCTTTAGTGCTTATTGTTACACATAAATCAAACATATCAACAGTAAGATTTTTTTCTAAAGAAGAAAGTTCTAAAATCACTATACATTTAGACGAACCTCTATCTTACACCGTAGCAAAAACTTCTCAAAGCATAACTTTAACTATTTTAAAAGGTAAAGTTCAGAAAGATCTTTTAGAAATAAATAATGGTATCATCAAAAATATTCAATACTATTCTAATGATAAATCTGCTGTTGTAAAGATAAATCTGCAACAAGCAGTAAAATCTTACAAAGTAGAAAAACTGGTTAATCCTAATAGAATAACAATAGATCTACTTCATTCTACACCAATTAAAATATTTGACGAAAATATTATTAAAGACCAGGAATTAGAACAAGACGAAGATGAACAATTACAACAAAACGATATTACATCTCCTTACATATATGGACAAGCACAAATCATTCCTATGACTGAAAATAATATAGACAATACAGACTTAGACGCAATTGCTGTATCAAAATTCACACAAGATACTATTGCTGATGACAGTTTTAATATAGTTGACGATACTCAAACAATGCCGACTATGTCTTACAAGAATCCTACAAAAAACAAAAAAAATATAGTTTTAGATGCAGGACATGGAGGAGAAGATCCCGGCGCAATAGGTGTAAACGGCACAAAGGAAAAAGATGTAAACCTTGCAATCGTGCAAGAGTTAAAATCTATTCTTGACAACGACAATGATTATGAAGTAATTCTTACAAGGGAAGATGATACTTTTATCCCTCTTGCAGAAAGAACAAACATCGCTAACGAACATAATGCAGATTTGTTCATATCAATACACTGCAACGCAAACTTAAACAAAAGTGTAAATGGGTTTGAAATTTACTTTTTGTCCGAGAAAGCAACAGACTCTGAAGCAGCAGCTACTGCAGTTTTGGAAAACTCCGTTTTGGAATTGGAAGGTAAGCCAAACAAAAAACGTGCTTTGTTACAAGAAATGTTATGGTCTATGACAGCTAATGAATACATAAACGCCTCATCTGAACTTAGTGCATTTATAGTAGACAAAATTCCATTAAGACTTAAAATACCTAATAGAGGTATAAAACAAGCAAGTTTTTATGTTTTAAGAGGCGCGCAAATGCCATCTGTGCTTGTAGAATGCGCTTTTTTAAGTAATTACGCAGAAGAAGCAAAGTTAAACACACGGAGATTTCGTGCTGCAATAGCAGACTCTATATATGAAGGAATTGTTAAATATTATGCAAAAAAAGCAAAAGAAGAAACCAATAAACAATAATCCCATAGGTATTTTTGACTCTGGTTTTGGCGGACTTACGGTAATGTCAGAAATATGTAAGGTTTTACCTTATGAAAATTTAATATATTTTGGCGATACGGCACATGTGCCCTATGGGTCCAAGTCACAAAATACTGTTATAAAATTTTCAAAGGAAATAGTATCTTTTTTAATTAAACAAAAAGTTAAATTAATTGTCATAGCGTGCAACACTGCAACAGCATTTGCTTTGCCAGTCTTGCAAAAAAAGTTTAAAATTCCAATAGTAGGAGTTATAAAACCTGGAGCAAAAATCTCAATCCTGGCTTCTAAAAACAAAAAGATTGGTATCATAGGTACTGAAGGTACCATAAACAGCAAATCTTATCCTAAAGAAATAAATAAACTTGCAAAAGTAAAAGTATACCAGCAAGCTTGTCCTCTGTTTGTACCAATCGTAGAGGAAGGATTTATCAATTGCGAGTTTACATATGCTATTGTACAAAAGTATATACAACCACTTTTAAACAAAAAAATTGACACTATTGTTTTAGGATGTACACACTATCCACTTTTAAAAAACATAATAAGAAAACATCTTGCAGGAAATATTACTTTAATAGATTCCGCACAAGCAATATCCCAAGAAGTTAAAAACATTTTAATAGAAAAAAACTTATTGGCAAACAACGACAAACCATATTTTAAATTTTATGTAAGTGACAACCCTTTAAAATTTAAAAAAATAGGATATCGTTTTTTTGGCAGAGAAATAACAAATATTAAAAAAATTGATTTGGAATAAAAAAATGAACTACAAACTTTCAGTTACAAAAAATTTTTCTTCAGCGCACTGTCTTAGAGAATACAAAGGGAAATGCGAAAATTTGCACGGCCATAATTGGAAAATAAAGGCAGTTTTTTGCGGAACAAAATTAGACAAGACCGGTATGTTAATAGATTTTACAGACATAAAAAAACATTTGGAGAAAATTATTTTATATTTAGATCATAAATTCTTAAACGAAATAGAACCTTTTAATAGAATTAATCCGACTGCAGAAAATTTAGCATCCTTTATTCTAGAACAATTAAAATCTATAGAAACAGAAAATGCTAAAGTATGCCAAGTAGAAGTGTGGGAAAGCCAATCTTCTTGTGCAATAGCAAGCATATAAAATAATTTATACAATTTATAATATTATCTGATTTAAAGACTTGCAAATATTTAAAGGAACATGAAATATGAAATTGCCAACAAAAAAAGCAATAGTTTTACTTTCTGGAGGACTAGATTCTACAACAATATTATATTACGCACTATCAAAGGGATATAAATGTAACTGTATAATATTTGATTATGGACAAAAACATAAAAAAGAAATAAACTCAGCGATAAAAATTGCCAAATTAGCAAATGTCAAATACTCTCTTATCAAAATAACGTTACCTTGGTCAAAGGATGTCTTAACTAATAAAAACAAAAAAGTTCCCATACATAAACGTTTACCTAGAACTGTCCCGCCAACTTATGTGCTTGGTAGAAACACCTTATTTCTTTCCTACGCACTCTCTTTTGCACAATCAATTAACGCCAATAACATATTTATTGGAGTTAATGCTGTAGATTTTTCTAATTATCCTGATTGTACTCCAGAGTTTATAAAAGCATATAATAACGTTTTAAAAAGTTTAAAAACAAAAATAATAATTCAAGCACCTCTTTTAAAGTTAAATAAAGCTCAAATAATAAAATTAGGAACAAAATTAAATGTAGCGTATAAAAATACTTGGACTTGTTATAATGGGTTTGATAAACCATGTATGCAATGCGATTCCTGCAAACTAAGGGCAAAAGGATTTAAAGAGGCAAAAATCGATGACCCTACCATTATTAAATAATATACAAGCTCCATTTTATGAAGTATTTTTTTCTTTTCAAGGAGAAGCTTTATATACAGGCCTCCCTCAAATTTTTATAAGGTTTGCAGGATGCAACCTTAAATGTAATTACTGTGACACCAGCTATTGTATAGTTGTATCAAAAAAAGCAAAACATTTAACTGTTTTAGAAGTTATAAAAAAAATTGAAGCTATATACAAAAAAAATAAAAAAAGTTTTGCCTTTACTAAACCTTCTATTGCTTTTACTGGCGGAGAACCTTTATTATACGTCGATTTTTTAAAAGAAATAATACCTAGACTTAAAACAAGAGGATTTGCAATATATCTTGAAACAAATGGAACTTTATACAAAAATTTAACTCAAATTATAAAATTTTGTGACATAGTTGCTATGGACTTTAAATTTCCTTCAGAATGCAAAAAATCTTTTTGGAAAGAACATAAGAAATTTTTAGAAATCGCAACTTCTAAAAAAACAAATAGCGTTTTTATAAAATGTGTAATGACAAAAAACACAACACTACAAGAAATAAAACAAACTATAAAAATAATAAAATCCATAGCTAAAGACACACCATTAATACTACAACCATCATTAGATAAAAATAAACCTAAAATACAAAACTTATATTTGTTTTACATGTTTTCAAAAAAATATCTTTATAACGTAACATTAATGGTACAAATGCATAAAATATACAAAATACGCTAAAAAAGTATACAAGGCAAAATCTTTGTAATTTTTTTAGAAATTCTAGAATTATTTACAGGTTACAAAAATTAACTAAAGTCATCTATTAAACAATCGAAATTATATGCTAAAAGTGACAACTTCAGATCTGAGTGTGATTTTTTGTCTATCTCAGACTTGTTATTACTACAAACAGCATTATGATTAGCTTCTCCTCTATCATCTAGGTATCCAGTTTTTACTGCAAATTCTTTTAACAATTTTTCATTCATACAAGATATCTCCTAACTATCTATATGTTTGTTGTAAAAAAATACTTTACAAAATTACTCAATTGTTATCAATTATATAATTAGTCGGACCCTATTTTTATATAACTTTCTACCTTCTTGTCAAGTAATGTAGGATCTCACAATCAGATTTTGTTAGATAAACTGAAAAAACTTATGCCATAATTTAAGGGTATTTTAGGTTTTCTGCATTGCTGCCTGAAGTAATCGTCATTAAACTTTTAGGACAAAGCTTGTATCTCTTGATCTACTATCTTTGCAGACTTTAAATCGTATTTTTTTGCATTGTTATAATTTTCTAAAGCTTTATCTTTTTGCCCTCGCTTTGCATAAATTCTTGCAAGTCCAATATAACCATCACCATTTTTAGGGTTTAATTCTACTGCTTTAGCAAAATCAGAGAAAGCTAGATCTTCTTTATTTTGCAACACATAAATTTCTGCTCTTTTAAGATAAGGCAAAAACAAACTATTTGCAAGTTCTATTGATTTATTCAAATCTTGTAATTCTTTATCAACATCTTGAAGTCGATGATAAATTTCCGCTCTAAGATTATAAGCCTTTACATATTTTTGATCTTGCAAAATAATAGTTTCTATATCTTTTAAAGCTGTATCAAATTTTTGATTTTTATAGTTAATATTAGCTCTATTAAAAAGAACATCAGCACTTAACCCAGACACCGGTGTTGGTGAATGCTCTTGATCTTTAATATTTTCTTCAATAACAGCTTCTTTTTTAGTTTCTATTTGCTGTTGATCAATAGTCTGTTTTTGAGATATCTGCTCCGAATTTAAAGCCGGCTCAGACTTCTCTACTGACATTAAAGAAGAAGCTGGTTTGACATCTGAATTTTGAACTGGTTTTTGTTCCTCCTGTGACACCAAAACAGATGTTTCTTCTACAGATGTTGCTTCTAAAGTTGGTAATACTTGTGCTTGTTGTGCTTGTGCTGCTACTTTTTCTTGAGATTCATTTGACGGATTTATAGACAAAGCTTTATCCAAGTCATCCTTAGCTTTACTAGATTTACCAAGTTTTTCATATATATAAGAACGTTGTTTATAAAAGTTTGCCTTCGTCCCATCTAAACTTATTGCTAAGGTGTAGTCTTTTAAAGCTTGTTTATATTTTTCATGCTTTATTAAAAAGTCAGCTTTTTCAATAAGTATATCTAAAGTTGATTCCAACTTATAAGCTTTTTCATAATCTTTATCTGCTTGATCAAAAAATCCTTTTTTATCACAAACTCTAGCTCTAAGTAAATAATATTTATATTCTTTAGGATTCATATCTATAACTTTTGACACATCTGTAAAACTTGCATCAAAATTTCCAACTTCATATTCAATCTGAGCCTTATAATAAAAAACAGATTCATCTCTAATACCAATATCAACAGCTTTTACTAAATACTCTTTTGCAGCTTCAAGTTTATTCAATTTAAAACTGCAAATTCCAATATACTTATACACTTCATTTTCATCTATTTTAAATTCTATAGTTTGTTTCATATCATCATAACATTCATTATATTTTTCAAGATTATAATAAATCACACCTCTAAAATATTTTGCACTTACATTGTCGGGACGAAGTTTTATAACTTTATTTACATCGTCAAGCGCTTTACTATAGTGCCCTTTTGAAGCATTATACTCTGCTCTTATAGCATAATTTTTCACATTATTTTCATCTAACGATATTGCTTTTTCAATATCTTCTAAAAACTCTTCTTCTTTTTGTAAATTCAAATAACATGTTGCCCTCTGTTGTAAAACATCTATGTCAGATGGATTTATTTCTAAAGCTTGATCATATAACGATAAAGCTTTTTTAGAGCTATTATTTAAATTATAAAGATTTGCTAAAGCAAGTAAAACAGATATATCTTTTGATTGAGTAAGTTCTTGAGCTTTTTTGTAGTCAAGTTCTGCCTTATCATAATTATTTTTTTTAAGATACAAATTTGCTCTTTCCATATAGTGTTTAAAATTAGTTGGCTCTGCTCTAATAAGTTCGTCAAATTTTCCAATAGTAACAGTATCGTCTTCTTTTTTTACAATAGTATTCTTATCAACCTCTGATTTTTCTTCATTAGAAGCAGTAGGTTCTTGAGTGCTAATATCACAGGAGGGCTCTGAAATGTTTTGAGATATACTGTCTTGATTTTCTACTTCATTGCTAGAAGATTTTTGAGATATATCACCTTGAGCTTTTGTCTCATTCTCATTTTTAGATTCTTTTGCTTTTTTTATTATATCATCTAAATTTTTAAGTTTAGCCCTTATATCTTTTAATATATCATTTTGATTGCTAATCGAACTCGTGTTAGAGTTTGAACTCGAATTTTGGTTTGCATTTTCCTGCAAACTTACGTCTGAATTTGCCACACTTATAATATTTGCAGGACTATCTTGACTTTCTTTTTCAACAATAATTTCTTCATTTTCTTTAGAAATTAAATCTAACTCTTCTTTAAAACTATATATATATTGTTGTAATTTTGCAGCATGAGAAGTCGCCAATTGCTGAATTTCTTGGTTTATAGATTCGATTTGCTTACTTAAATTTTCAATTATACTTTTCTTATAGGAATTATCTTCCTGCATAACCCCTCCTTGCTATTTTTAAAACAATTACTTTTTTTTAATTCTTACGCCAACTATAAGACCTAAAAACATTCCAATCTGCATTGCAAAAATAGCATTAAATGAAATTATTATTCCAACTATTAAACCTACAACTCCTCCTATAAGCAGCCCTTCAATATCGCGGGTACGTTCAATATTTTCTTCTTTTTTAATTTGATCAGAATCAGTTTCAATATTATTATTTTCTTGCAAAATTTGTTCTTGTTCTTTATCTTGAGCCATTGTGGCCTCTCTTAGTTAAAATCATTTAACTTTTTTATATTCTCAATAACATCTTCCTTACTAATATTAGGATCTTCCATTTGCATTTCTTCAATTTTATCTTTAACAGCTTGTATCCATTTCCCTTGCGGTCTATTAAATATCATCATTAATTCTTTGCCAGCTATTAAATCCGGTTTTATGTATAACATTTTTTTTAACTTTAATTTTTCAATTTTAAAAAGCAGTTCTTCAAAAACCTTAATATTATCTTTGTCAAAATTAGCCTTAGAGACCTCTATTATTGATTCCAATTCATTACCACATCTTTTAGCGAACTTACGTACAGCAACATCTGTCCAAATACCAGAATACAATATTTTAGGATATAAACTATTCCTAATAATAAACACTACTTTTTGTATAAAACCTTTAGAATATTTAAACCTTTTTAAAACAACTTCTGCAATTTTAGCACTTTCAATATTACAATCATAAAAAAAATTTGTATTATTATCTCTACAAGTTGCCCATTTACCGGTTTCATGCAAAAGAGCAGAAATTCTTATGCTAATATCATTTTTTGTTCCATCCAAAACTTTTAAAGAATGTACAAAAACATCATCACAATGACATTTATCAGATTGCTCAACATTTTTTAAATTTGCTATTTCAGGTAAAATTTCCTGCAATAAACCCAAGTCATCCATCATCAAAAATGCTTTTGAAGGTTCATTTTCTACTAAAATCTTATTTATTTCATCTCTTATACGTTCATAAGACACAATTCTTATACGCTTTGATGAAAGTTTCATCGCATTATATGTGTCCTGATTTATAGTAAAACTTAGTTGCAAATGTTGACGAATAGCTCGTAAAATTCTTAAAGGATCTTGCTCAAAAATAATTTTTGCATTTTGAGTATCTGTTACTCTAATAATTTTTTTTTCAATATCGCTAAGACCATTGGAAGTAAAATCTAAAATAGTATTGTCATTAAGCTTTAAAAACAAAGCATTTATAGTAAAATCTCTTCTTAAAGCATCATGTTGCAAAGATGTAACTTGAGTGTCTGGATTTCTTGAGTTTAAATTATAGTATTCTTTTCTAGGCATTACAAATTCAACTTCCTCATTGTCTATAAACAACTTAGCAGTACCAAATTTTTCAAAAACAACAGGGTTACTTAAATTATACTTTTTAGATAAAATCCTAGAAAAATTTATACCAGCAAGGCGCTTATTTTCATCAGTGTCATTTTTTTTTAGACAAACCATTATATCTAGATCTTTGGACTCTCTGTTTAAAATAATATCCCTTATAAATCCGCCCACTATATAAACATCAAAATTGTACTCTTGTGCAGTAATAGTAATCTTGTCAATTATAGATTTGTATTTATCAGGTATGACTATATTTTTCATATAATTATTATAACAAAATTATATCCTTACAAGTCCTTGTATCTCAATATAACTATTTATAAACAAATACATTGCCTAGTTATTTAAAATTAATTTCATTTATTTAGTGTAAAGCAAACACCCTTAAAGAAAATACTATTAAAGCAACAATAGAATTCCCTGCATATTCTATTTTAACATCACCCAAAATAAACATCCCAATGTAGTTCATAGAATATGTTGATGGAAAAATATAAGAAATTAATTTTAAATAACTAGGCAGCAGTATGCGGCCAAGCAAAGCCTGTTTAGCTGATTATATTTTGGATTGTTCTGCAAAGCAAAGTCAAGTGCATCTTATATTGTCAAATACTTAGTTTGAGCATATGTACTTGCAACTCCTAAATAAAAGAAAATATAAAACTACAATTAGTCTAATCTTCATTATAGTACTGGAAATAGCAAATAAAAATAAATATTGTCACTAAACTATACCGGTTAAATATATATGAAATATTTTAGTATTTTAATATAGCATCAAAAAATGATTATAGCATTATTTGTATATACTTTAATTTCATAAAGTTGACTTAGTTTAGTATCTTAACTACGTTAGGTAAAATACTAATTTACTTTTGGAAAACACGCCTAAATATATGCTCTATATTTTTAAAGTGAGAAAAAACACTACAGTCCCTTTTTATCTCTTGATCTGTTAAATACTTGCTCATTTGGCTACTCCTTAAACATGCTTTCTCTAAAGATATTCCATTATCTTTTGCATCAAAAGCAACTGATTGCACAATTGTATAAGCCTCTTCCCTAGGGACACCTTTATTAACTATAGAAAAAAGTAAAGTTCCAGAAAAAATAACCTCTTTTGTTTTATCTAAATTAGCTCGCATATTTTCAGGATAAACATTAAGTCCTAAAAGCAAATCCTGCATTCTTACAAGCATGTAATGTAAAGCTATGGACGCATCTGGGAGCATAATTCTTTCTGTAGACGAGTGGCTTATATCTCTTTCATGCCAAAGAGCAACATTCTCCATAGCAGTTACAGCATACCCTCTTAAAAGCCTAGCAAGACCACAAATATTTTCTGAAATTATTGGATTCCTTTTGTGTGGCATTGCAGAAGATCCTTTTTGACCTTTAGCGAAAGGTTCTTGTACTTCTGCTACTTCTGTTCTTTGTAAATGTCTTATTTCAACAGCAATTCTTTCCAAACAAGTTCCTACATGAGCAAGACAAGAAAAATAAACAGAATGTCTATCTCGTGGAATTATTTGGGTAGAAACAGGTTCCGGTTTTAGTTCCATACTTTTGCAAACATGCTCTTCTACATCAGGCTCTATATAAGCTATAGTGCCCACAGGGCCAGAAATTTTACCGTAACTTACAGTTTCCAATGTAAACTTTAATCTGTCTAAAGACCTCATAATTTCAGTGTACCAAGAAGCAACCTTAAGACCAAACGTCATAGGTTCTGCATGGACACCATGCGTTCTACCAATTATAGGCGTCATTTTATATTTTTTGGCAATATTTTTAGTTATAGTTGCCAACTTTTTTATTTCTTCTATTAAAAGTTTGGTAGACTCTCTTAATTGAGAAGCAGTAGCCGTATCTAGAACATCTGATGAAGTCATACCTAAATGCAAAAAACTGCCATCTGGGCCTATTGTTTCCATAACAGCACTTAAAAAAGCTATAACGTCGTGTTTTACCGTAAGTTCTATCTCATTAATTCTTTTTACATTAATTTTTGCTTTTTTCTTTATAATCTCTAGTGAGTATCTTGGAACCATTCCAATTTTAGACATGGCCTCTGCTGCAAAAATTTCCACATCTAGCATTTTTCGAAATCTGTTTTTTTCTGACCAAATTGCAGCCATTTTTGGCTTCGTATAACGAGAAATCATTTTTTTATCCTTTTACTTGAATTTATTTTCTATGACTTTCTTAATAGCTTGGGGATATATTTGATGCTCTAAATCTAAAACTCTTTTTGCCAAATCTTCTGGCAAATCTTTATCAAAAACATCAACTTCTTTTTGCAAAATCACTTCCCCAGTATCATAATCCTTTTCAACAAAATGCACTGTTGCTCCTGACTTTTTCTCTTTAGCCTTGATAACTGCTTCATGAACATAATGACCATACATTCCTTTACCTGCAAATTTAGGAAGAAGAGCAGGATGAATGTTTAATATTTTGTCTCTATAGCTATTTATTATATTGTCACCTACAAGCATCATGTACCCTGCAAGACAAATCAAATCTATCCTTTCTTTTAGTAATTCTTGTAAAATAGTATTATTAAAATTTTTTAAATCTGCAAAAAATTTCTTTTGAACACATACTGATTTTATATTCTCTTTCTTTGCTCTTTGTAAAGCATAAGCATTAACATTATTAGAAATAACTAAAACAACTTCAGCAATACCTTTTAAAATACCGTTTTTAGTAGAATTTACTATGGCTTGCATATTAGATCCTCCACCAGAAACTAAAACTGCAAGTCTTATCATATTAATTCTACACCTTTGCTACCTTTCTCAACATAACCTATAATCTTTGCGCCTTTAAAAAACTTTTTAATATCTAAGGCTGATTCTTTACACACAATTAAAACCATGCCTATACCCATATTTAATGTCCTATAAATATTTTCGTCAGAAACATTGCCTTGTTCTTGAATAAGCTTAAAAATTTCAGGAACTTTCCACGAACTTTTTTTAATTATAACTTTTACATTTTCTGGTAAAATCCTTGCAATTTTATCGTAAAAACTTCCACCTGTAATATGAGCTATACCAACTATGTTTTGTTTTTTAGAATTAAATTTTGAAATCGCTCCAAGTATTTCTTTAACATATATTTTTGTAGGAGTAAGCAACTGTTTAGAGTATTTCTTTAACTGGACATCTGAAAATATTTTTCTTATTAAAGAATAGCCGTTGGAATGTGGACCACTTGAAGGAAGCCCAATAACAATATCTCCTGGTTTTATTTTCTTTCCATTAATTTCTTTGTTCCTCTCAACTACGCCAACAGCAAACCCAGCTAAATCATATTCCCCATTCTTATAAAAACCAGGCATCTCTGCAGTCTCGCCGCCAACAAGTTCAGCACCCGACAGATGACAACCCTTATTTATTCCTTTAATAACCTGTTCAGCTCGGTTAACGTCCAACTTTCCACAAGCAAAATAATCCAAAAAAAATAAAGGTTTTGCGCCAACACATATCAAATCATTCACATTCATTGCCACAAGATCTATTCCAACTGTGGCGTGTTTGTTTAATAAAAATGCAAGCTTAAGTTTGGTGCCTACACCATCAGTAGAACTTACAAGATTATATTTTGAACCTTCTATAGGGAACAGTCCACCAAAACCTCCAATTTTAGGAAGTTTTCTTTTAATCCTTTTTACAAGCTCATTACCTGCATCAATATTTACACCAGCTTTTTTATAAGTAATAGACATTTTTATCCTATTTAAATAAATTAGCAAAAAACATAATAAGCAACGCGTTAGTAAAGTCAATTAAAAAAGCGCTCACTACAGGAACAACAAATAAAGCTTTTAGCGCAGTCCCATGTTTAGACGATAAAGTTTGCATATTTGCTAAAGCGTTTGGTGTAGCTCCCAAACCAAAACCGACAAACCCTGCTGACATAACCGTTGACTCATAGTCTTTACCAAGCAATTTAAAAACAAGAAAATAAGCTATTAATATTACAATAATCATTTGGATTACTAACATAACAAAAATAGGTAGCGCTAACCCTGACAGTTGACGCAAGTCCAAAGTGCCTATTGCCATCGTAACAAAAATAGCAAGAGAAATATCTGATATCATGCCTATAGCTTTTGTATCCATCTCAAATAATTTTGAAACATCACCAATATTTCTCAACAACACAGCTACAATCATTGTGACCAAGTAAGCAGGTAATAGTATACCAATTTTATTAAAATAATAACTAAATGTCGAGCCTATACCCATTGCAACAAGAATCCAAGAAATGTTTCTCATTAAACGAGGGCCACTCACCAAATCTTCTTTTTCATCATACGATGGTGTAGCTATAACACCTTCTTCTTCTGCTAAAACACCAACTTCCTCATAATCTGAAGATCCATCACCTGTATTGCTTACAATTTGATTACTCATTTCTAAATGAGGTGTAACTATCTTGCGTTTTTTTATAATCCATTCTGATAAAGGTCCACCTAAAGCTGAACCTGCAATCATTCCAAACGTAGCACAAGTCATCCCGGCTGCCATAGCTCCATTTAGTCCAAAACTAGTTTCAAAAAAGTTTCCAAAAGTCCCTGCTGTCCCTAATCCCCCTATCATAGATACCGAGCCACAAATTAGACCTAATAAAGGATGCATACCAAATAAATTAGCTATACAAACGCCTGCTAAATTTTGAAGTATTACCGCTAAAGCGCAAATACTCCAAAACGCAAGTATTAAAACTCCTCCATTTATTAACAATTTGTAACTTGCGTTCATTCCGACTGTACAAAAAAACATAATCATCAACACACTTTGCAAAGTCAAATCAAATTGGAAAGATATAATATTTTGAGTTTGTAAAACTGCTACTAAAACTGCTGATGTCAAACCTCCAATAACTGATGCGGGGATAGATAACTTAACAAAAAAAGGGAAAACTTTTCTCATTAAAACGCCAAAATAATACATAACGATACCCAATGCAATCGTCTGTATCATATTAAATTTTAAAGTTAATACCCCATTTATAATTTCTGTCTCCATTTTAACTCTCTATAGTCTGTGTCTACCAAGCCTGCCCTAGTGCGTGCTTTTATTATTTATCTTCTACTACCAGGTTTGATTGCCTTACTACCTTCCTTACACATAGGACATTCTTCTTCTTTATAGCTTTTAGCGTCAATACTCAAAAGAGAAAATCTTGGAACTCCAAAATCTACTTTACCTGCACTCCTATCAACAAGAGAAACAACCGCCACTACTTTAGCACCTGAAGATTTAAGAGAATTTATAACTTCTTTTGTTGAAAGACCTGTAGTTATAACATCTTCTACAATTAAAACTTTCTCATTTTCTTTTAGAGAAAAACCTCTCCTAAGTAAAACTGTACCATCTACTCTTTCTGTAAATATTGCTCTTACTCTTAAAACTCTTGCCATCTCTTGCCCTATAATTATGCCTCCCATAGCAGGAGAAACAACCACATCAACTTCTATGCCACTTTCTTTAAGCTTCTTTGCAAGCTCTTGTGATAAAATCTCTGCCTTTTTAGGATATTGTAGAATTAAAGCAGATTGAAAATATGTATCAGAATGAAGTCCACTTGAAAGTTTAAAATGTCCAGTTAAAAGAGCATTATTTTCTTTGAATAAAGTTTTTAATTCTTCTTGTTGCATTTTTTATAACTCCTAATTTTTGTTCTTTAAAAAATATATTTTTTGCTCCTAAAAACACTAATATAAAGCCCATAAAAGAGTCAATTAAAGGTACAACAAACTCAGGCAAAACCTTTCCTGTAAGACTGCCTATTAAAATTACAAAAGTCATAAATACAGGTGTTGCAAGCAAAAATCCGCCTGCAAAAACACAAGTTTCTTTCAATTGCATATTGCGTTTGCTTAATTCCAAAGAAAAAATCCCAGTAATAAATAATATTGTGATAGGATTAGCTAACGTCAATCCGCACAACCAAAAAAACAAATCTTGCCCTTTAAAAGTATTTGCATCTATAACATTACCTGCAGTTATAAACAATACACCAAAAATAATTAAAGCTGTCCCTACGACAATATCAAAAACGCGTTGATAACGTTGTATTTTTTTTATTAACACAGATATAGATAGCACTGACAAACATATATAAATAATATCTGCTAAAGTTATACCTATAACACCTAAAAGAAGTTTCGGTATTGGCAAAGACAAAGAAAGACGTAACATTAACATACAAATAGGGCCTATACCTCCTACTTGTAAGAGAAGACCAATTTTCAAGCCACTTTTAAATAATTTATTTGCGTTTTTGACAGATACTCCCATTTTTATAACTTCTCTACAGACTCACAAATGTTTTTTGCAGCTTCAGCCGGATCTGAGGCTTCTATAATTGGTCTTCCAACAACTATAAAATCAGCTCCCGCTTTAATAGCAGATTCTGGAGTTGCAACTCTTTTTTGATCATCTTCTACTTTTGCCAGTCTTATTCCAGGGGTTACAACATCAAAATCAGGGCCATAATCTTTTTTTATTATAGATATTTCTAAAGGTGAGGCTATAACTCCATCTATACCACAAAATTTTGTTAATTTTGCTCTTCTCAAAACTTCTTCGGGCGTTGCAATTTGGCTAGTTAAAACAGTAACTGCCCAAATTTTTGGCCTATTTTCAACAGATGAAGCAGCTTTTAACATTTCTTCTCCGCCAATAGAATGCACTGTTAAACTAAACACACCAAGCTCTCTAGCAGACTCTACAGAACGTTTTACAGTTGTAGGTATATCATGAAACTTTAAGTCCAAAAAAACTTTTTTTCCACTGTCATTTATTACTTTAATTATTTCTTTGCCTGACTGTAAAAACAGTATAGGTCCAATTTTATAAATATCTATGTACTGAGAAGTTTTTTTCACAAGATTTTGTGCTTTCTTAAAATCATAAACATCTAAAGCTAAAATTGTTTTTTTCATTTTTTTTCTTACTTTATATTTCCTTAACAAGCATTTTTTGTAGTATTTAACATGCCAACAACTTCTTTAATGTCTTTTATATTTTTTTCTTTCAAAACTTTCTCTATTTCAGATATAATTTCTATCAATCTTGTTGGTGAAACTAAACTTGCACTGCCCACACTTACAACTCTTGCTCCAGCAAGCATAAATTCTAAAACATCCTCGCCTGTTTCTATGCCACCACATCCTATAATTGGGATATCTATATTTTGATAAGCATCATAAACGCAACGAACAGACATAGGTTTAATACAAGCTCCAGACATTCCACCTTTAATAGTAGAAAGTTTATATTTAAAAGTTTTAACATCTATAGCCATTGCAGGGTAAGTATTTGCAAGGGTTACTCCATTTGCGCCCGCATTCTGTGCACATAAAGCAAGTTCTGCAATATCTGTAACAAGAGGAGAAAGTTTGGCAATAACAGGAACTTTTGACACTTTTTTTACACTTTTTATTACCTCCTGTGTCAAAGGTAAATCATGACAAACTATTTTCTTTTTTAAATTCGGGCAAGATAAATTAAGTTCTATTGCCGATATTGTATCTTGCGCACTTAATATTTCTACCGTTTGAACATATTCTTTAACGCAACTTCCCGCTACGCTAACTATTATTGGAACGCCCACTTTACTTAAATTCTCAAGAGGCTCTTTAATAAATGCTTTAGCTCCTATATTTTGCAACCCTATAGTATTTAACAGTCCGGAAGAAACTTCTGCGATTCTTGGTTGAAGGTTGCCTGATTTAGGTTCTAAAGTAATTGTTTTTGTTACAATTGCGCCAAGCTTGTTTAAAGGAATTAAATCTGCAAGTTCGTACCCATAACCGAATGTTCCAGACGCTGTAAGCACCGGATTTTTTAATTTAATTCCCATAAAATCTATAGCTAAACTTGGTTTCATACAAAACACCATTTTATAAGTTTACTTCTTCTATTTTAAAAACTGGCCCATCTTTACACGTCATTTTTATAGCCCCATTTATATTTACTGCACAGCCCTGGCAATTACCTACACCACAGGCCATCTTTTCTTCAAGAGAAGCAAAACCTTTTACTTTTTTTTCTTTTGCAATTTGTACAACTTTTTTAAGCATTGGCATTGGCCCACACGCAAACAAAACATCACTATCTTTTACTTTTTTTTCTAATATGTCGGTAATATATCCCTTATATCCTTTTGAACCATCTTCAGTAGAAACCATCACTTTCCAACCTATTTCTTTAAATTTGTCAAGACACAACAAATCTTTTTTTGAACGGGCTCCATAATATAGCGTTCCTTTTTTTTTATAAGGTTTATTCTTGCCTAATTTAGTTGCAAGGAAATGAAGCGATGCTATACCTGTCCCGCCAGCAACAAGAACATAATTTAAATCTTTGCAAATTTCTAAGGCATACCCTTTTCCTAAAGGTCCTAAAATCTGCAGCTGCCCTGAACGCATTCTCGAAAGAATAACTGTTCCTTTTCCAACAACTTTGTATAAAAAACTTACAACATTTGTCTTTAAGTCGTAGACACTCAGAGGCCGACGCAAAAAAACTCCCGCAATGCCAATCATAAAAAACTGGCCAGGCAAACAATGTTTAATATCATTGGCTTTAAGTTTTAACTCAAAATAGCCTGCACATACTTCTTTATTAGAAACTATTTTATAAGTTTTATCAAATCTTTTAAGCTCACACACAAAAACCTCATCCATAAAATCAAATACTAAAATTAATTATTTTATTTTTGCCAAACAATATTCCCATCAACTATAGTCACAACCGCACCACCTTTAAATTGTCTGCCTAAAAATGGAGAGTTCTTACTCTTTGACACAATGCTTTCTTTCTTAAACTCATAAGAGTATTGTGGATCTATAATTGTTATATCGGCAATACTTCCTTCTTCCAAAGATCCTCTACCATTTAAATTAAAAATCTTTGCAGGATTAGAAGTCATTTTTGATATAGCTTCAGAAAAACTTAAAATCTTTTTATCTACCAGCTCATTTAAAACAAGACTTAACATTGTTTCAAAACCTATAATTCCAAAAGGAGCCAAATCAAACTCTTGATTTTTTTCATCTTGAGTATGAGGTGCGTGGTCTGTTGCTATACAGTCTATTGTACCATCAGCAAGTCCTTGCTTTATAGCATCTACATCTTTTTTTTCCCTAAGAGGAGGGTTCATTTTTGTATTTGCATCATACACTTTTACTACATCATCAGTTAAAGTAAAATAGTGCGGACATGTTTCTGCTGTTACTTTTACGCCTTTTTTCTTTGCTTGTCTTACCAAATCAACAGATCCTGAGGTGGAAACATGAGCTATATGCAAATACCCACCTGTAAGTTCTGCTAACATTATATCACGACTTACTATAATTTCTTCAGCTTGTTTTGGTATACCTCTAAGACCTAAAATAGTAGAATTTCTACCCTCATTCATTGCCCCATTCTTGCTTAGCTCGTTATCTTCACTATGAGAAATAACAGGCAGATTAAACATTTTTGTATATTCTAAAGTACGACGCATAATTTGAGAATTGGATACAGGAACGCCATCATCACTAACTGCCACAATACCAGCTTTCTTAAGAACTCCTATTTCAGAAAGTTCTTGTCCGAAAGAGCCTTTTGTAGCACATCCTATAGGAAACACATTTATTAACCCTTCTTTCTGCGCCTTTAAAAGAATAAACTCCACAGTAGGAGCGTTGTCTATCACAGGCTTAGTGTTAGGCATACAAAAAACTGTTGTTATTCCACCTTTTGCAGCCGAACGCGTACCTGTATAAATTGTTTCTTTGCCTTCTTGCCCTGGTTCCCTTAAATGCGCATGAACGTCTATAAGACCGGGAACTGCAATTTTCCCTTTACCATCAACAATCTTATCTGCTTTACTAGATAAACTTGAAACAATCTTACCATTTTCAATATAAATATCACCAATAAAATCTTTATTGTAGGAAGGGTCCACTATTCTAATATTTTTAATTTGAAGACTCATTTCTTCCTCTTTGGGGTTAACAGATATAAAACTGCCATTCTAACAGCTATGCCATTTGTAACCTGCTCATTAATAACAGCATTAGAGCTATCTGCAACATCAGAAGATATTTCTATGCCTCTATTCATGGGTCCTGGATGCATAATTAAAACATCTTTTTTTGCAGATCTTAACCTTTCTTTAGTAAGCTGATAAAGTTCTACATATTCGTAAACCGAAGGGAAAAGGTTCTCTTTTTGGCGTTCAAGCTGTATTCTTAAAATGTTTACCACGTCCACTTGTTTTAGAGCTTCATCCAAATCGTAGTATACTTTTACACCTAAATCTTCTATCCCTGCAGGTATTAATGTAGGTGGCCCAGAAACTGCAACTTGCGCACCCATTTTTGTTAATGCCCACATATTTGACTTAGCAACTCTAGAATGTAAAATATCCCCTACAAGTAAAACCTTTAATCCTTCAATCTTTTTCTTTTTTTCATACATCGTATACAAATCAAGCAAACCTTGTGTTGGATGTTCATGAAAACCATCTCCAGCATTTATTATTGAAGCACTTAAATTTCTTGCCAAAATATCTGGCGCGCCTGCAAGAGAGTGCCTAACTATTATATAGTCTGCTTTCATAGCTTCAAGAGTTTTACCTGTATCTATAAGACATTCACCTTTAACTACACTAGAAGTACTTACAGGAACATTTACTACATCTGCAGAAAGTCTTTTTGCAGCTATTTCAAAAGATGTCCTGGTGCGAGTTGATGGTTCATAGAAAAGAAGTACTACAGTTTTTCCTATTAATGTTGGAGCTTTTTTTACAGATCTTGTAAAAAGACTTTTAAAAGGTTTTACCGAATCTAAGATTGTTTGTAAATCTTTTTTATCTAAATGCTCTAGACCTAGCAAATCTTTGCGATTAAGAGACATTAACAATTCCCCTGAATTTTAGTTCTGGTTATCAAATCTCTATTTTTACTTCATCTACTTCATCTGACTCTTTGCAAGACACTTTTATAAATTTTTGACTTTCATGCTTTACACCTACATAATTTGGCTCTATTGGCAATTCCCTAAAGCCTCTGTCAACCAAAACAGCAAGACTTATAGACTTAGGCCTACCAAAACTCATCAAAACATCTAAAGCAGCTCTTACAGTTCTACCTGTATATAAGACATCATCAATTAAGACAATATTTTTACGGCTCATATCAAACGGAATTTCTGTATCTTTTATTGTATGCATTTTAGAGCCAAAATTTTCAAGATCGTCCCTATAAAGAGTTATGTCTAAAGTTCCAAAAGGAATTTGTGACTCTTTAATGTTTGCTAATTTTGCAATTTCAAAAATAATCCTTTTAGCCAAAAAAACGCCTTTGTTTTGGATCCCTACAATTGCAAGATCTGCAACATTTTTGTTATTTTCAAAGATTTCCTTTGCAAGTTTGCTTACTTTATCTTGAAACTGTTTAGCATTTAATATAATTTCTGTCATTTTATTTATTTAACCTTTCAAGATATTTGTCTATGCCATCTTTTTGAAGTTTTAAATCTTCTTTTATAACAGCTTCTGCTATTTTCTCTTTATGTTTCTTTAACTTTTCTTTTAGCCCATCATTACTTATAGCTATAATTTGCACAGCTAAAATTGCAGCATTTATTGCTCCTGTTTTGCCTAAGGCAACTGTTGCAACAGGTACACCTTTGGGCATTTGAACTATAGAAAATAAAGAGTCTAAGCCAAAAAGATTTTTTCCATCTACTGGCACGCCTATAACAGGCAAGATAGTATGCGAAGCTATTACTCCTGGTAAAGCTGCAGCCATACCAGCTATTGCTATAAAAACTTTAACTCCCGTACTAACTGCACGTTCTACACATTGCTTTAAATATTCCTCTGTCCTATGAGCTGAAGCAATATTTAAACTATAAGATAGTTCAAACTCTTTTAAAACATTAACCGTCTCTTTAGCCAAGCTTAAATCAGAGCTAGAACCAACAATAATGGCAACATCATTTTTTCTCACTCAAAGCCCTCCATGCAATATCTCTTCTAAAATGCATGCCATCAAAATGTATAAGATTTACACTTGCATAAACTTTATTTATAGCATCTTCTATATTGCCAGCAACTGAAGTAATCCCAACAACCCTGCCACCAGAGGTAACAAACTTGTCATTAACGGACTTTGCCCCAGCGTAAAATATTATTGTATCGCTCTCAGGAACATTTTCTAAACCTGTAATTTCAAAACCTGTTTTAAAACTTTCAGGATATCCATCTGAAGTAAGCACTACACATACTGAAAACTTATCTTTCCATTTAATTTGTAAACTTGAAAGTTTTTGATTTAAAATTGCAATACATATATCAGACAAATTAGTTTCTAATAAGGGTAAGACAGCTTGTGCTTCAGGATCGCCAAAACGACAATTAAACTCTAAAACGTACGGCAAACCTTCGCTTACAATTAGGCCTACATATAAAACACCTTTATATTCTACTTTTTCTTGAGAAATCCCATAGATAACTTTCTTTACTATATTTTCAACTTGTTTATTAAGTTGGTCAGTAGCAAGAGGTGCTGGGGCATACGCGCCCATACCGCCAGTATTTAGACCCTGATCTTTATCATTTACTCGTTTGTGATCTTGAGAAGCTGGCATTAAAGAATAGGAAATACCATCTGTAAAAACTAAATAAGAAAGCTCTTGTCCATCTATATATTCTTCCACAACTACATTATTTCCCGCATCTCCTAAAACTTTTTCGCTCATCATTTTATATACAATATTTTTTGCTTCTTCTTTACCAGAAGATATGTGCACGCCTTTGCCAGCAGCAAGGCCATCAGCTTTTATTACAAGTCTCTTATTATTCTCACAAGTATCTATATAACTTAAAGCATTATTTAAATCTGAAAAAGAACTATACTTTGCAGTTGGAATACCGTACTTATTCATGAATTGCTTAGAGTATATTTTACTTGACTCCAACTTTGCAGCATCTTTTGAAGGACCTATTACTTTTAAACCACAAGAATTAAAATAATCTACTATTCCCAAAGACAAAGGTATTTCAGGTCCAACAAAAGTAAAGTCTATTTTGTTTTCTTTAACAAAGTTTGCCAAATTTTCAAAATCACAAGCAGGAATATTTACAATTTCGGCAATTTTTGCAATACCATCATTACCCGGAGCGCAATACACTTTTTCTACATTAGCATTTTTAGCAAACTGCCAACATATGGCATTTTCTCTTCCACCAGAACCTATAACTAATATTTTCATTTAAATACCAAAATTTAAAAAATATATTTATCAAAAAATTTAATTGTAGCTATAAACGTTGCAAAAGCCACAATAAAAGCTATTATCATTGCTTTCCAATTCTGTTTTATTGCCCAGCCCATTTTGCCATGAGCATCTTTAACATCTCTAATTTCAAATGCATATTGACTTCGTACTTCTTTACTTAAATCTGCATACTCTGTAAAATTTTCACAAGATTCATTTTCTGGCAACCATTTTCTTTTAACCATACAAAAAACTCTTCCATTACCCTGTTGATCAACAGCATTATCCCCTTGAAATAAACAATTTACACAAAAACTCATTTTTCCACCTTTTTGTAAAATTTATATACAATGAGACTTTGTATTATATTAATAACATTATTATAATTAAATTATATTATATTTCAAAGTTATATTTCAATAAGCAATAAAAGTAACTTAATGCTTTTGTAATTATGTTATATAATTTGCAAATTTAATTTAATATTTGTAAAATATTCTTGCTTTTAACACAAACCACTAATTAAAGACTTCTTTGAAATTTTTTCTTTTATATTTGCTTATATTTATAACTTGCTGTTTATCTTTATAACGGAGGTTTTAAATTTATGTCAAAAACTCTTACCACCTCTTTTAAGAAAGCTTCTCTTCTCTTCTCTTCTCTTCTCTTCTCTTCTCTTCTCTTCTCTTCTCTTCTCTTCTCTTCTATCGTATTAATTCCTAACTGTCTGCTTGCTCAAAGAATTGACATCAGAAATGGCCCAGATTACACTGTAGCTGGTAATGGTGGGGTTGATGGTACAGTAACTAACGTTTGGGATGGCCCTTGGTCTGAATTTATCGCTGATTCTTCTAATAATACTCTTGTTATCCACTCTACCGTATCTAATAGCATATTCGGAGGTATCAATTACCCTTTCACTAATCCTTCTGTCGCTGCTGGAGACCCCGTTACTCTTAAACCTGCTATCAACGTTGATTCTAATACTATAATCATTTATAATTATAATACTTACATTCATGACCCTCAAAATTCAGAGCCACATTGGGATCTACGTAGGAATGTATACGGCGCTTTCTCAATACTAGAACGAGCTATTTACACTGTCATTCCAGATGGGAATATCATTGACTCACCAATCTCCTTGTCTAATAACTCAGTTCAAATTGATAGCTATACTACTAATATCTGGGAACTCTACGGCGCATCGCTAAACCTTAATGCCCATTACTATACCCAGACCCCTATAACTATTAACTCTTCTTTATCCTTAGATAATAACAAGATCATACTTAATAGCTCTTGCTCTGTAGCGCACATACGCGATGCTTACCTAGGCCTACGCGAAAGCGCGTACTGTGACTATAACATTCCCTACATCTCTCTATCAAGTAATTCTATTACTATTAGTACTAATCAACTAACAAACTGCGATCAAATATCCGTTGCTTACCTTGACTTTTCCAGCGACAATCCAGCTGACTTACACGCTCATGTGGAAAATCTCCATATGACTAATAATAAAATCTCATTCTCTGCTGCTGCTTCTAATCTAAATATGCCAAATACCGCTGTTTATGGCATAGCGATTGATAACGTTCAAAAAGTAAATGTCGTTAACAAAGATGTCCAAAATAATATGATTGAACTCAATTCTGCTAAAAATATCACACTACAGTCTATCTTAGGGTTTGATTCATTCTCATTTAACCTCCCTACAGATATATCTAATAACGAGACTCTCATTACTCTGACTCATCAACGCCAAGATCTCCCAGTTGACGCTCACAAACTCTTTATATATAACTACGACCACCATACATCTACACTAACCGTTAACCTCATAGATGCTTCGAAAACGGGATATGGATATGTTATAGATCTTTCAAATACTAATGGAGCTTACCTCTACGATCATACTAGAACTCAACTACAAGTCAGAGATAAAAGACTACTAATATTTACCTTTGATCCCAGTATTTCCCCTACCGATCTTTCCCTTAACTCTCAAACTACAGTCATTTCTGGAGCTGCTTCCTCTAACCTTGCTTTCCTGGCTCAAGGCCTTGATCTCGTTATAGATAAAGCTATTGATTCTGCTAAATACCTCTCTGTCAAATCTCATTCTTGGGCTCCTTTTGCTGTTGTCGATGCTGCTAAATCTAAATTCTTCATCGGCCATAACTCTGATCTGGATATCAATGGCTTTTCTGTCATCGCTGGTATAGCTAAAAATCTTCCTATCCTTGATCATAACTTTACCTTTGC
>JAISOG010000021.1 GCA_031275795.1 Candidatus Endomicrobiellum incisitermitis | reverse complement strand
TCACTTTGATTTGTAATCTTTTCGTCAACCACTCCTATCTTTTCTGTTAAAACCTTTTTGAATCCTTCACTTTGATTTGTAATCTTTTCGTCAACCACTCCTATCTTTTCTGTTAAAATGTTATTAAAATCATCTGTTTGTTTTAACAATGCTTTTATTACCAATTTATTTTGTAATTCAACTTGAGATTGTAAGTTTTTTATACATTTTTCTTGATATTTAAGAGTCTCTAAAAGTATTTTATATTTTCTTTTAACTTTTATTTTTATACTTAAAATACCAACTACTTTATGCACCCCTTCATTTTTAATACAAAATATACGTTCAAAAACTTTAGTAATATTTTTTCTAGTTTTTAATATTTTTTCTTTATGAAATTTAATCTTTAAGCCAAATATTTTCAC
Organism: Candidatus Endomicrobiellum incisitermitis; assembly: GCA_031275795.1. Classification (GTDB taxonomy): domain Bacteria; phylum Elusimicrobiota; class Endomicrobiia; order Endomicrobiales; family Endomicrobiaceae; genus Endomicrobiellum; species Endomicrobiellum incisitermitis. Next base: position 17,285 of record JAISOG010000021.1, on the reverse strand, counting down.
AACTTTATGAGTATTTTCATTATATACTGAAAAAAAATAATTAAGAGTTTCTTTATAATAATGCTTATTAGCATACAAAAAATAATTAAATTTTAATTCCTTAGAAAGTTTTCTAATTTCTCTATTAGCTTTTTTATACAATTTACGATTACTACTAGATCTTAATAACACATTTCTCGTACAATTATCAAAATATTTGATATATTGCTTATCATATTTGCTATATATTTTGTTTTTTTGTAAATATTGATATATATATTTAAGATTATATATCATATCAAGTACACCAACGCCATCTATATCACGTCTAGACATAAGAGAGTCTTTACGTATCAATCTATGATAAAACGACTCATTAATAAAATATACATTTTTTATTACCGAAAAATAATACCAATGCCAAGATTCATCCTCGTTTATAAGGGCTACTGGAAATCTTAAATTATATTTATTAATAATATCCATCTTATATAATTTACAATTAGAACTTACACGATATTCAGAAAAATTATCATTGAATTTATAAAGTCCTGTTGGTTTTCTAAAAGAATCATAGTATTTTTGAAATTTATTAGCTCTGGCTAACATTAACTGATCTTCAGGAATAGACACAAAATTACATAAGACAATATCGACATTTTCTTTAAGTATTTTGTCATAAAAAATCTCTAAAGTTATAGATTCTATCCAATCGTCAGAATCTATAAACATAACATATGGAGAACTTACCATATCAAGAGCTTTATTTCTTGCCTCTGAAAGCCCTTTGTTTTTTTGATTTATTATTTTTATTCTGTTGTCTTTTTTAGCATAGTCTTTTAGGATTTTATATGAACTATCTGTGGATCCATCATTTACACATATGATTTCTATATCTTTAAATGTTTGATTTATTACACTGTCCAAACACTTATGAAGATACTTCTCTGTATTATAAACAGGTACTATTACTGAGATTTTGGGAAACATATTACATAATTCTAAATCTAAATTACTCCCGTTAAAAAAATTTTTAAAATATTTTTCATAGTATAATGCTTTTATTTTTTCCAAAAACTTTTTTTTGCATTTAGTATCATTCATTTGCGAATATTCATATGACATATGTTTTTTCATTGTAATATAAAATGATTTTTCTAATAATGGGAAAAATCCCCTCGAAACTAACAATTGTTCAAGTTCATCACAAGCTTTAAAAATACAATCGAAATACTGTCCTCTATATGCAGTTATTTGCGTTGATATACCCCGCCTATAATTATAAAACCAATCATTAAACATATGCAATTTATTTGCAAGTACTATTGAACTATAACTAAAATAAACATCATTACAAGTATGTAAATTTTGAAATTTTAATTTATTATTAATTATAAACGATTTATTATAAAATTTGTTTAAAACATTAGATAAAGAAATTCCAAATATATTCTTTGGAATATCTCTATAAGAAAACACTTTTAATTCTTTTAAAAACTTTGTATCAAAGCAGTCGTTGTTTTTTAATAGTTTCAAATCATCGTAATAGTATCTACGTAAAAATAATACTATATCGGCATTGGTATCTTCTGCTCTGTTATATAAACTTTCCAACATATTCAAATCAATCCAATCATCTGAATCTACAAATTGAATATACTTTCCCATAGCATATGTAAGACCATTATTTCTACTAACTCCAGCATTTTGATGTTTTTGATCAACAACCTTAATTCTCAAATCTTTATGCTCATACTCTTTTAAAATATCTAAACTATCATCAGTAGATCCATCATTTACACATATTACTTCTATATCTTTCAGTGTTTGATTTATTACACTATCTAAACATTGTCTTAAATATTTTTCTGTGTTATAAACTGGTATTATTACTGAGATTTGAGGGGTAGTCATATTGCAGTTCAATTCCTATTCTAAATCTAAATTTATTTTTTATGGTTTCCTTGATTATCATTTGCACCTCTTGGTACTACCTGCTTTGACAGATTTTCACACCACGTAATCTTCTATCAGACGATTTGTGTTATCTAGCAACCTATTTTACAACATTCAAATCCATGTTTCAATGTTTCTTGTTTATCCACAATATTTCGCATATCAAATATAATTTTATTATTGACAATCTTGCTTAGTTTAGTCCAATCAAGAAATTTAAACTGTTTCCACTCAGTAGCAAACACTATTATATCTGCACCTTTAGCAGCTTCATATTCATCTTTTGCATAAAAAACACTTGATTTTAATATAGTTTTAGCATTCTTCATAGCAACAGGATCATATACACAAACTTTTACTCCTTTATTTATAAGCTCCAAAACAATATCTACTCCTGGAGAACATCTACAATCATCTGTACCACTCTTGAATGCAAGTCCTAAAAATGCAACTTTTGGATTTTTGATATCTTTAACACAACTTAAAATCTTTTGAGCAAAGCCCTTAATTCTATTTTCGTTAGCACAAATTACAGTCTCTATAAGATTAAAACTTGCTCCAACCCGTTTCCCTAAAGACGCCAATGCTTTAGTATCTTTGGGAAAGCATCCTCCACCATAACCAGGTCCTGGTTTTAAAAACTCTCTGCCTATCCTTTTATCCAATCCCATTCCATAAGCAACCTCACATACATTGCCACCCACTTTTTCACAAAAATCTGCCATCTCATTAATAAAATGAACTTTCGTAGCAAGAAAAGCGTTGCTGGCACACTTAATAATCTCACTAGAACGCCTTGATGTAAACACAAGCTTTTTCTTTTTAAGAGGCTTATGTAGTTCTTTTATAATGTCTTTTGCACGGGGTGATCCTGTACCCACTATTATTCTCTCAGGATTGAAAAAATCATATACTGCAGAACCCTCTCGTAAAAATTCTGGGATAGACACAACGTCAAAATCTGCTTTTGGATTAGTTTCTTTTATAATCTGTTCTACTTTATCACATGTACCAACTTCTACAGTAGATTTGATTACTATAACTCTATACTTATTAATAAATCTAGCTATTTCTTTAGCAACAGAATATATTCCACTTTGATTATACCCATTTAATTTACCTTCAAACGGTGTACCAACTGCTATCATTACAACATCCGCATTTTCCACACTCTTTTTCATTGAAATATCAAATTTTAATCTCTTAGATTGCAAATTTTTAACAAGTAGCTTATCAAGATCTTTTTCAAATATTGTTAGCTCGCCTTTCAAAAGAGCATTTATTTTACTTTTTTGCTTATCAATACAAATAACACTATGCCCAAGTTCTGCAAAACAAACTGACATGGTAAGTCCTACATAACCTGCACCTATAACTAAAAGATTCATTTTACTTTTCTCATTGAGAGGTTAAACACTTCTATAGGGTTTGTCGTATAAATAAGCCGTCTCATTTCCGATGATATCTCCAAAATGCTGCAAGCTCCATCCAGTTGCGTTGCCAACTCTCCCCCACATAACGATATTTATTATCCAATTTTGTCCTAAATTCTTCAAGTTTGCCATATCACAGCTCTTGTGTAGTCGAAGTGTATATTGCCCTCAAATCTGAGCGTACTACCTTTAAATCTTTGCTTGTTACGTGCACCGTTGAATGCCTTACTTGATGCACTATGCATTTCTGATGGTCACTTTTGGGAAATGCCGCTTGTATTGCTTCTTTTATTCCTGCTAAATCATTACTTCTTTAACCCCGCGCCCTTTTATTTCCAGTACTACATTGAGCCAATACTTCGTTCTTTCTGACGCTCACCTTTGATTTCAGAGTTGTCTTCCTAAATCTTTTTCCATAATTCACATCACAAATTTTTTTTGTAATTTTAAATCCTAATATTATTATAACTTTATACTTACTTCCATAATGCACAGAAAATAATTTCTGTAATATACGGCACAGTTTTAAATCTAAAGCACATCCATCAAAAAAATCTCTAAAATATTTTTCATAATATAATCTTTTTATTATATCTAAAAACTGTTTTTGGTATTTACCCATTTTAACATAAGAGTATTCATATAATATATGTCCCTTCATTGCAATATAAAACGGTTTTTCTAATAATGTAAAAATACCTTTGGATCTTAATAATTGTTCCAGTTTATTACAAGCTTTAAAAATACTATCAAAATATTTAGCTCTTAATTCTCTACGTTTTTTTATGTTTACTACTCTATAATTATAAAAATAATCATTAATAGATGTGATTTTATCTGCTAATAATATCGAACCATAACCAAAATAAACATCATTACAAGTAAATAAATTTTGAAACCTTAATTCTTTTTTACTAACTATAAATAGTCTATTATAAAATTTTGTTGTTACATTAACCATAGAAATCTTAAATATTTGATCCGTAACACATTTATAAGAAAATGTATCTGATACTTCTAACAATTCCATATCAAAGTGCTTGTTATTTCTGAATTGTTTTGAATCTTCATAAAAATTTCTATATAAATGCAATACTATGTCAGCACTAGTTTCTTCTGCCTTTGGATACAACTTTTCCAACATATTTAATTCAACCCAATCATCAGAATCCACAAATGCCACATACTTACCTTTTGCAACTTCCAGCCCTACATTCCTTGCTGCACCTGCTCCTTGGTTATCTTGACTAATAACAATAATCCTCTTATCTTTAGAAGCATATTCTTTCAATATACTTAAACTACCATCGCTAGATCCATCATTTATACATATTATTTCTATATCTTTGAGTGTTTGATTGCAAACACTATCCAAGCATTGTTTTAAATATTCTTCTGTGTTATATACAGGTATTATGACAGAAACCTTTAGATTGGCCATTTCTTAAAACCTATATAATATTTGATTAGAAAATTTTTCAGGAATACTAATTGGGTAGATTCTTGTTGTTTGTTGTTTGTTGTTTGTGATTGACATATTCCGAATAAATCCTATATTGCCATAAAAACAAATGGACCATAAACTAAAAGAAATATAGACAAATTACAAAATATATCGGGAAGGCGGGACTTGAACCCACAACCTCCTGCTCCCAAAGCAGGCGCGATAGCCAATTACGCTACTTCCCGATTTGTTTACAATTGTTTAAGGATCACTTTAGCTTGTTGCAAAGCTTTGGCCCTATGGCTTATTGTATTTTTAATATCAGGCGTTAACTCTCCAAAAGTTTTATTAAATTCAGGAATATAAAAGATTGGATCATATCCAAAATTATACTGTCCTTTTTCTGTGAGATTGATTATACCACATATTTCCCCTGTAGACAAGTACAACTGACCACTAGAACTAGCAATTGCAATAACTGTCCTAAACCGCGCAGTTCTTTTTTCAAACGGAACATCTTTTAAAACATAAAGCAACTTTTTAATATTATCTTCAAAAGAATATCCTTTTCCAGCATACCTAGCACTAAAAACTCCAGGCTCACCATTTAAACAATCTACTTCTAGTCCAGAATCGTCTGCAATAACCCAACTATTAAAAAACTTGGCTGCTTCTTTTGCTTTTTTTATTGCATTATCTTCAAGAGTTTTACCATCTTCTATTGTTTTAGGATACTTATCAAAAGAAGTCATAGACATAACTTCAATATCTAAATCTTTTAATAATGATTTTATTTCGTCTTCCTTATACTTACTAGTAGTGGCTAATATTATCTTTTTTACCATGATTTTATCCTAAAAACCTTAAAGTCTCATTAATTTTGTCCAATTTTATATTAGATTCATTAAGTCTAGTTTTAATCTTTTCTACTTCTGAGTCCGGCGCTTTTTTGATAAAATTGTCGTCTTCTAATTTTGCAGTAGTTTTTTCTATTTCTTGTTTTGCAAGAGCTAAGTCTTTAAGAAGCCTTGTTTTCTCTTTTTCTATATCTATAAGCCCTTCTAAAGGTAAAAATATTTCAAAACCACTAACAACAGCTAACGCAGAATTATTTGGCCTTACAATATTTTTTGTAAAAGTTATTGAGCTTAGTTTTGCAAGCTGTTTTACATAACTTTCATTTTCCTTTACAACCTTTTCTTTACTTTCATCTAGCACATTAAATAGCGCTTCTATTTGTTGAGCTGGAGAGATGTTCATCTGACTTCTAATAGTTCTTAAAGCTACTATTATATCTTGCAAAGATTTCATTTTCTCAATACTACATTTATCACTTTCTTTTAGTTCGTTTAAAAGCTCACTTTCTGCAATTATATTTTTTTCTCCTAATATTTGCCAAATTTCTGAAGTTATAAATGGCATAATGGGAGACAACAATTGCAATGTAACTTTAAGAATATATATTAATATTTTTAAAACTTGTCTTTTTGCTTGTAGATCTTCAGACATGATGCGTATTTTGGAAAGTTCAATATACCAATCACAATATTTTGTCCAAAAAAAATCATAAAGTTCTCTTGAAGCAGTGTCTATATTGTAAGATTCATAAGCTTTTTTTACTTTTAAAGACATTTCATAAAGTTCTGCTAAAATCCACTTATCAGAAAGTTCTAGAGCTATTATATCTTCATCTAAATTTTCAATTCCTTCTAAGTTCATTATTATAAACCTTGAAGCATTCCATACTTTGTTTGCAAAATTTCTTGCAGATAAAAACGATTCTTCTGAAATTTGCATATCTCTTCCAGGAGCTGCAGCACAAGCTAAAGCAAATCTTAAAGCATCTGTACCATAGTTATCCATAATTTCTCTAGGATCAACTACATTACCTAAAGATTTAGACATCTTTTTGCCATGTTTATCCCTTACAATACCATGAATAAACACATCAGAGTAAGGGACTTCTTTCATGAATTCTAACCCAAACTGCACCATTCTAGCTACCCACAAATATATAATCTCATGACCTGTAGCTAAAACTGATGTTGGATAAAAATACTTCAAGTCCTGGTTATGTTCGTCTTCTTGCCAACCAAAAACGCTAACTGGCCATAAAGCAGAAGAAAACCAAGTATCTAACACATCTTCATCTTGAACAAAATTTGACCCTTTACAACATAAACATTGTTTCGGTGCTTCAAAAGAAGCAATAGGCTTACAATCAGTTTTATTGCCTTTTTCATCAACACAATAATATATAGGTATTCTATGTCCCCACCACAACTGACGACTTATACACCAGTCTTTTAAATTTTCAAGCCATAAAGTGTAAGGTTTTCTCCATGACTCTGGATGAAAAACAGTTCTCCCTTCATTTACTGCATCTATAGCTCTTTTAGACATTTGCCAAACATTTAAAAACCATTGTTCTGACATTAGAGGTTCTATTGTTGTAGAACATCTATAACATTTACCAACTTTATGATCATAATCTTCTACTTTTATTAAATAGCCATTTATTTCTAAATCTTTAGCTACTTTTTCTCTAGCTTCTTTTACTGTTAAACCTTTATAACTTTCTGGACCATTTATCAATTTTCCATTAATATCTATTACATCTATAACTTCAAGATTGTTTCTTTTTGCAATTTCATTGTCTACAGCATCACAAGAAGGTGTTACTTTAAGAGCACCTGTACCAAACGACTTGTCTATAGTGTAATCTGAAATTACTTTAATCTCTCTATTTACTAAAGGCAATATCAAAGTTTTCCCTAAAAATTTTTTATATCTGTCATCATCAGGATTTACTGCAACAGCAGTATCACCAAACATAGTCTCTGGACGAGTTGTTGCTATAACAATATACTCGTTAGAATCTTTTAAAGGGTACTTAATATGCCACAAACTACTTTTTTCATCAGCGTACTCAACTTCTATATCTGAGAGCGCTGTAGTGCATCTTGTACACCAATTGACAAGCCTTTTTCCTCTATATATTAAACCTTTATTAAAAAGTTCAATAAAAGCTTTTTTTACAGCTTTAGAACGACCTTCGTCCATAGTAAAAGCAACTCTGTACCAATCCAATCCACAACCCATCATTTTAAGTTGGTTTAATATTGTATCCCCTGTTTTGTTTCTCCACTGCCACATTTTTTCTAAAAACTTTTCACGCCCTAAATCATATTTATTTATACCTTCTTTCTTTAAAAGTTTTTCAACTACATTTTGCGTAGCAATACCACCATGATCAGTACCAGGTACCCACAAAGTGTTATATCCTTGAAGTTTTTTAAACCTTATTATGATATCCTGCAAAGTAGTGTTTAAAGCATGCCCCATGTGTAATGACCCTGTAATATTTGCGGGAGGTATAATTATAGTAAACGGCTTTTTATTTTTGTCCACTTTTGCTGAAAATATTTTCTTTTCTACCCAATACTTGCTCCATTTCCCCTCAACTATCTTAAAATTATAAACTTTCTCCATATCCATAACAAAACCCTCTTTTTAAGAGTCTAACACTCTTTTAGTTAAAACGTTACATTTTTCCAATATTTAAATATAGATATGTTCCATTTCTATATCTCTTATAACTTAGAAAATTAATAACCCTGCTTAACAAAATTTTTATTATGTTTAACATAAGATCTTCTAATTTTATTAAAAAAATACAAAATATAATGTGAAAGATTATACCAGATTTTGTATAATCTGCCTATGCATATGATAGATGAATATGCTTTTGTATGTGGTGAAGGTTATGTAAATAAAGATTGCGTAAGGAATATTATAGAAAGTACAGCAGAGTAGGGAATAAACAAAGAAGAGTTGTTGTCAAAGATAAAATACTGGTATAACTAATATAATTGGAAAGGAGATTAATTATGAGTAATGACAGAAATGGCGATAGTGTTGATAAAAAATACTTATGTAAATATTCAGTATTGAGCAATGCTGTTCCCGGGACTATATACTATGATAAATACAATTGTACACTACAGCATAAAAGGTGCCAATTATCTGAAAAGTATATGGATATGTGTGCACTATACGTTAAGGGCGATGAGTTGATAACAGAATAAATTTAAATTGACAAATAGCAACATGCTACACCACACTGTCACTTCAGATCCTGTGATTTTGCGCAGTATAAATTATGCAGTAGAATCTAGAAATACTCAACGATAGATGCTGCAACTAGTACACAGCATGGCAATCCGCTCAAACATCACTTTATGCGGAAGGTAAGTACACGCACGACAAATAAGGGGTCCAGTCACTATCTAGCGCCAGATTGTTGTAAGTGCCCCATGAGCAAAGCTCCGAACTTTTGAAATTGCAGAGTCTAGATACCTACTACTATAGATCCTGTGATTGCAGGACAAAGTTCCTTACACACAAAGACACGCCATAGAGACAACTCACCACTTTATGGAAAAATTTTATAAAGATCTCAATTGTCTAGAGTGAATTTTTATGCAAAATAAAACAGTATTAATAACAGGACTATCCAAAGGCATAGGTAAACATTTGGCAATAGCTTTTTCAGAAGCCAGATGGAATGTATGTGGTTGTTATAAAAACGATAAACCAGACTACATATTAAAAAACTCTAAATTTGTAGAAGCAGATATAACAATTTATGACAATGTGCAAAAACTAGTAACAAGCACTATTAAAGAGTATGGGCATATAGACTGTCTCATAAACAATGCTGGTATTTCTAATTCATCGACAATATTAAAAATGACTACTGATAAATGGTCTTGTGTTATAAATACTAACCTAACAGGTGCATTTTACACAACAAAAGAAGTTTTAAAAGTTATGAATAAACGTAAAAGTGGATCTATAATTAATATTGCTTCTATTTGTGCATTTAAGGCTTTTATGGGTGATGCAAATTATTCTGCATCAAAAGCTGGGCTTATTGCTTTTACAAAAAGTCTCTCAAGAGAAGCTGGACGTTTTGGAATAACAGCAAATGCTGTTTTACCTGGATTTCATCTTACAAACATGGGTAGCAATGCAAGCAATGCTTATATAGACGAAGTTAAAAAAGAAAGTGTCTTAAACACAACGACAGATATTAAAGAATTTACTGATTTTATAGTTTTTTTATCAGAACTTAAAACTGTATCTGGACAAGTCTTTAATTTCGATTCAAGATTGATATAAAATGGACACTGATATTAAACTAGCAATAACTGGGATAGGTATAGTTTCACCTTTAGGGATAGGCAAAGAAGAAAATTGGAAACAATTAATAAAGTGTAACCACAATATCTATTACAATAAAAAGTTGAACGCATACACTGCTACTTTAGATAATTTCAATGTAGCAAACAATCAAAGACAATACCAAATGGCAATGTTGTCCATTAATGAAGCTCTTGAAGACGCAAATATTGCAAACTCTTTTTCTAATAAAAAGGTAGGACTTTGTTTAGGTGAAAGTAAAATAAATCTCTTTAACAATCCATTTAAATATTCTTTACTAGAAAAATTAAACCAAACTTTTCGTTTTAATGAAACTTCTTGTGTATCTGTAGCATGTGCTACAGGAATTTTAACGATTATACAAGGTTGTAAACTTATAGAAAATGGAAACTGTGACACTGTTGTTTGCGGTTGTAGTGAAACTTCTATACACTCACTATATATAGCAGGATTTAAAAATATGGGAGTTCTGACAAAATCTATAGTTAGACCCTTTGACAAAGATAGAGATGGATTTGCAATTGGTGAAGGTGCTTGTTTTATTGTAATTGAAAAATTAAAAGATGCTATTAAGAACAATCTTAAAATATATGCTGAGATTGAAAATTTTTCAAATGGCATATACTCTGATAATACTTTATCTATAAAATCTCATTTAAAGATGAAACAAATAATTAAGAAAGCTGTGTTCGGGAATATGCCTGATTACATACACATGCACGCAACAGCAACAAAATTAAATGATTACAATGAAAGTAAAGCTGTTTTTGAATCTTTTAATAATGCAAACAAAATTTCTTTAAGTTCCACAAAAGCTGCAACTGGGCACATGCTTAGCGTTTCTGCAATAGCTGGGACAATATTTTCTTTACTTGCTATGGCAAACAATATTGTCCCTCCAACTTTAAATTTTAAACAAACAGACATAAATTTAAATTTGGATTACACTCCAAATAAGCCAAAAGTAAGAACTATCAACGCTAGTCTTGTTTTGTCTTTTGGGTTTGGTGGACAATCTTGTGCTTTATTTTTAAAAAAATATAAGGGTTTGTAGACACATCCTTAAATATGGATAATATGCTTAACAAATTTTTATCAGAAAAAATATTAGAAATAGAAAACATAGGACTTAGAAGATTTTTAAAAGACATAGATTGTTCTCCAATGTCTAAAATAAAAATTCAAGGCAAAGAGTTAATCAATTTTTCGTCTAACAATTATTTAGATCTAGCTGGCAACAAAACATTAGAAAAGAAAGCTTTGCACATTATTGAAAATTATGGTTTATCAGCTACATCATCTAGACTTGTCTCTGGCAATATTTCAATACATAAAGAATTAGAAGAAAAGTTGGCCTTATTTAAAAGCAAACAAGCATGTCTTGTGTATCCAAGTGGATACCAAACAAATTTAGGTGTTATAAGCGCTTTAATATCATGCCAAAAAGAATCATGCATAATAATGGATAAATTAAATCATGCTTCCTTATGGGACGGAGCAAAACTATCAGGAGCTAGAATTTTTGTTTACCAACATTGTGATATGAACTCTCTTGAAAAAGTTCTCAAAAGAACTAGAAATTATAAGTTTAAATTAGTAGTAACTGAATCTTTATTTTCAATGGATGGAGATATTACTCCAATGGACGAATTTGCAAATCTCTGCCGACAATATAAAGCTATAAGCATGGTAGATGAAGCTCATTCTACAGGAGTTTTTGGCTATAAAGGTAAAGGTCTTGCTGACACTTTTGGAGTTGCTGATAAAATAGACATTACTATAGGTACTCTATCAAAAGCTTTTGCTTTACAGGGAGGCTTTGTATGCGGATCTAAAACACTGATAGATTTTTTAATAAACAAAAGTAGAGCTTTTATATATACAACTGCAATTTCTCCATTTTTAGCAGCTATGGCCATAGAATCTTTAGAAATTATAAAAGAAAGTGATAGCGATAGGAAACATCTTCATAATATTTCAAAAATCTTAAAAAATAAACTAAAAGATTTAGGATTTGATATTGGCAAGTCTGAGTCACAAATAATACCAGTTATAACAGGAACAATCGAAAAAACAGAAAAATTATCATCTCAACTTCTAAAAAACAATATTTATGCCCCCTCAATTAAACCACCAACTGTACCTAACGATAAGGCAAGGATAAGAATATCTTTAACTTCCGGCCATAGTGTTAAAGACATAGATCTTTTAATAAATTCATTAAAATAACAGTATAAAAAAGAAGGCTCCAAAAGTTCAATGGAGTGAAGGCAAATTTTGAGTTGCATTTGAAAGAAAGCGACTAGTATAGAGCCTTAAAAAAATTCTTGCCAATTGTTTTTATTAATTAGTTTAAATTCAGAGTTAGGATAAGCTGTTAAAAAAGTTTTTTTATGTCTAATTTTTTTATAAGAATATTTAAATTCAAATGCTAGAAGTTTTCCACCAATTTCTTCTATATAATCTATCTCTTCGCCTTGATATGAACGCCAGAAATAATTATTTACGATTCTATTATTTTGCTGATTGTATTTTAATCTTTCATTTATGCAAAAATTTTCCCATAAAGCCCCTATGTCGTCTCTATTATCAAGGGTATTGTAATTATTTATAATGGCGTTCCGTATTCCTAAATCATAAAAATAAACTTTGTTTGATTTGCTTATCTCCTTTCTTAAGTTTGAACTATATGCCTGTAAAGAAAAGACAATAAAGTTTTTTTCTAACAAATCTATATATTTTCGGACAGTTTGAGAAGCCAAGCCAAGATGCCCAGCAAGTTCGTGAATTGAAACTTCACTTCCTATTTGCAAAGCGAGCAGTTTTACCAATTTTGAAATAACCGACGAGTTCTTGATATTTTCAAAAGCTAAAATATCTTTAAATAAATAACTGCTGGCAAGACTTTCTAAGTCTATCATAGATTCCGTCTCTGGCAAATCTATTATACCAGGATAAGAACCAAATCTTAATATATTATTGATTTTACTATCTATTTCAAAATTATTATGTTTGGTTTTTAATTCATTAACAGATAATGGCAGTAGCTTAAATTTTCTGCTTCTTCCTACAAGCGGTTCTCCTATATGATTTGAAAGTTCAAAACTGCTTGATCCTGTGGCAATAATCTGAATGTTTTGAAAAGTATCTGAAATAATTTTTAAAATTAGACCAATTTGAGAAATTGTTTGCGCCTCATCTAAAACAACTAAATCGTTATTACCTAAAAAATCTTTAAGAATCTGTTCGTTTGTAGTTTCTAATTTTGATTTAACACTCAACAATTCGCAATTAAAATATGCTGTTTTTTTACCTGCCTTTGCCTGCTCATCTAAAATCATGTTGCATAGAGTAGTTTTTCCTACACGCCTTGCTCCGTACATAATAATGATTTTGCCTTTATATAAAGAGGCAACAATAGTGTCTGATATTATTCTTTTATACATATACAGAACGCCCTTTTAATATTTTCATCAAGATTTTAAATTTAATATGAATATTTGAATTTATATTAAAATTTTATCAAAATTATCTATTTTTGTCAATACCAGTTACTATTTATTTAAAAATTAAAGAGCATTAAAGTTTTTTTGTATTATTTGCTGTTGCATACATATGCAATTTTGACCTTGATAACTTCACTTCAAATCTCCTTTTACTAATGTAGCACAATCCTAATATAAAATTTTGAATTTGTCGACACACATGCTATCTTGAATCTTACCTTTGTCATTTAAAATTTAAAATCGAACTGTTTTGAACACTTAACGTGGATTTTACAAAAAAATTGACTAAATGATAAAGATTATATATAAAACAGCTAGAATGTTGGCAGATTTCATTATAATTCTGCCAATGAGTTTTAGATTTATGCATAGGAGGATAAATGCTTTTTGAAAGAGATTTACAAGATATTATTGAAAAGCAGTTATTCAAAGGGAAAATAATATTAATTTATGGTGCACGGCAAGTAGGCAAAACTACTCTTTGTAAACAAATTTTAGAAAAATATTCTTTGACAAAAAAGACTGCATATTTTAATTGTGAATCGCTTGAGGTAAAAACTGCATTCGAAACTACTAGCGAAAATTCATTACGTATGGCTTTAGATAATAAAGACCTTATAGTTCTAGATGAAGCTCAATATATAAAAAACATAGGTTTAATATTAAAAATAATTCATGATATTTTTCCAAATGTTTGTGTGATTGCAAGTGGTTCCTCAAGTTTTGATTTAGTAAATCAGGGAGGAGCTCCTTTAACCGGCAGATCTATTCCGTTTATACTCTATCCTTTTTCTGTAAGGGAAATAAAAAATAATCTTGGTTTTACACAAACTATTGGTAAACTTAATGAAATTTTACTTACAGGAACCTATCCCAGTATTTTTGGCACTTCAGAAAGTGTAGCTCAAGAAAATTTGTCAATAATGGCAGGTAATTATCTATACAAAGATGTTCTGGCTTTTGAAAAACTTCAAAATTCAAATAAATTATTAGAACTTTTACAAATGTTGGCACTGCAAATCGGAAAAGAGGTTTCTTATTCTCAAATAGGGCAAAAACTTGCAATGAGTCACTCAACTATTTCAAAGTATATAGATTTACTGGAAAAGTGTTTTATAGTTTTTAAGCTACGGTCTTTTTCAAAAAATCCACGTAAAGAAGTTTCTAAATCTGTTAAAGTATTCTTTTATGACTTAGGTATAAGGAATGCTCTTATACAGACTTTTACACCATTAAGCCTTAGAACTGATACAGGCACTTTATGGGAAAATTTTTGTATTGTAGAACGTACAAAATTGAACAACGTTCTACAAAAAAGAGTTAAGCAATTTTTTTATAGAACTTTTACAGGAGAAGAAGTAGATTACGTAGAAGAATATAACAGTATTATAGAAGGATACGAGTTTAAATACAGCAAAGATAAAATAAAACAGCCAAAAAATTTTATTTCAAACTACGATCCATCAGACGTTAAATGCATTAATAAAGAAAACTGGTTTGAATTCTTGGTGTAAGTTAACAACTAAAACAATTAAAGCTCGTCAAGCTCTGTCTTGATTGCTCTAATTATTTTTGAAATTTCTCGTTTAGTAATTATAAGAGGCAAAAACAAAACAAGTATGTCTCTGAGATTCCTTATAATAATACCATGCTTTCTCAGTTTATTACAGATTTGAGCCCCTATTTTAAGTTTACAATTATATGGTTTATCTGTTTGCTTACTTTCTACAATTTCTATTCCCACCATTACTCCACACTGTCTGATATTGCCTACCCTAATATGATTTAAAAGTCCTTTTAGTTCTTTTTCTAAATGTTTAATTACATCATTTGCTTTTTCTAAGACATTATCTTCTTTTAATATGTCAAAAACAGCATTTGCAGCTGCGCAAGCTAAAGGGTTTGCAGTATAAGAATGTCCGTGAAAAAATGTTTTAAACTCTTCATATTTGCCTAAAAAAGCATTATAAATTTTGTTTGTAGTAACCGTAACTGCCAAGGGTAAATACCCACCTGTTATGCCTTTTGATAAACACATAAAATCTGGCCATACATTTTCATGCTCTAGAGCAAACATTTTGCCAGTCCTCCCGAAACCTGTAGCAACTTCATCACAAATTAAAAGAATATCGTACTTTTTACAAAGTTTTGCATACTCAGTCAAATATCCTCTAGGCATTACTATCATACCTGAAGCAGCTTGGTTTAAAGGTTCTATGATTGCAGCTGCAATCTTTTTAGAATGTTTAATTAAAATTTGTTCAACTTGTTTTATACATTCGCCTTTACAGCCAACTTGTACATTATGAACCTTAAAATTTTTTGCTTGTTGAGGAAATGGTATATCTTTTGTTCTAAACTTGCATCTATAACAATACGGAGACATTGTAAAATAATTTTTGAAAAGTAAAGATCTAAATCTAGCATGAAATAAATCTGTACCCCCAACCGAAACCGCACCTATAGTATCTCCATGATATGCATTTTTTAAAGATAAGAACATTGTTCTTTTTTCTTTTTTGTACTGCCAATATTGATATGCCATTTTTAAAGCAACTTCTACTGCCGTCGAGCCGTTGTCAGAATAAAAAATTTTTTTTAAGTTTTGAGGTAAAATATTTAAAAGTTTTTCAGAAAGTTCTATCGCTGGCAAATGCGTAAGACCTAAAAAGGTGGTATGAGCAACTTTATCTATTTGCGCTTTTATTGCTTTATCTATTAAACTATTTCTATGCCCTAAAATATTAACCCATAAAGATGAAACCCCGTCAATATACTTTTTACCATCAACATCGTATAAATAAACGCCTTTTGCTTTATCAATAATTAAAGGCTCGTTAGGATCATTATTTACCCAGTCTGCCATTTGTGTAAATGGATGCCAAATATTTTTCTTGTCAAGTTGAACGTATTTTTCTTTTAACCTATTATCCATTTGTTTTTCCTTAAATCTATTTTTTCATTACAACCTAAACTTAAAACATTTAATTTTGTTATTCTTTTTATCAAAGTTGCATTTGTTTTAGATGATATGTCATCTTTATTTTTATTACCATTTAACACAATGCCTAATATTTTTTGGTTATTCTTGTAACTTAATTCCTTTTTTAGCTGTTCTATCGTAAGAAGAGTATGGTTGATAGTGCCCAAATTGTCTCTAGCAACAACAAGAGTAGGTAAATTAAATTTTTTTATTAAGTTAACAACAAAAAAGTTACGTTTTAATGGAACAAGAACCCCTCCTACACCTTCTACTATTGTAAACCCATACTTGTTTAAGAAATATTCAAAATGGGAGTAAACTTTTTTAAAGTTAAATCTTTTATTTTCAATTAAAGACGCTCCATACGGAGACATGGGATTTTTAAAAAATACAGGAGTAACTTTTTCTGCGGATTCTTTTATTTGAGAAGAGTTAATTAATTCTTTTGCATCGTTTCTATCGCCAGTAGAAACTGGCTTAAAAACACCAACATTTATATTTAAACTCTTTAAAGCTTCTGCTATTTTGCAAGAAACATATGTTTTCCCCACTTCAGTATCTGTAGCAGTTACAAATATACCTTTATACATTATACCTCCACAATATGAGAAATATTTTAAAACTAATTATTGTGTAAGTCAAATATTGTTCCTTAAAAAAAGAATATAATAAAGAGTAAAAGGCGTTGGACGATTGATCAAATATAGGGCTTAATTGCCCGTACACATCACAATCTCCAACGCCTCTAGGTAATAATA
>JAISOG010000046.1 GCA_031275795.1 Candidatus Endomicrobiellum incisitermitis | reverse complement strand
AGGATTCAAAAAGGTTTTAACAGAAAAGATAGGAGTGGTTGACGAAAAGATTACAAATCAAAGTGAAGGATTCAAAAAGGTTTTAACAGAAAAGATAGGAGTGGTTGACGAAAAGATTGCAAATCAAGGACAAGAATTTAAGAAAATAGTATCTATTAAAGAAAAATTAAATTATAGTCAAGTTGAAAGTTTTTTTTGGCTTACTAAAAAATTAAAAATTCATAATAGTTTGCCACCTCTTAGAAATTGGGCTATGTCACCTGATGTGTTGTTAAAATTACATGAATATATAATATCTTCAAAACCAAAAGTTATTGTGGAATTTGGTAGTGGTGTGTCAACTATTGTGATTTGTGATGCTTTACGTCAAAATAATAGTGGTTGTCTTATATCAGTAGAACATATAGAGCAATATGCGCAAAGAACCATGCAATTTATAAAACGTGAAAATTTACAAAATTTTGCTGATTTGCGTTTAAGTGAACTTGAAATTTATAAGGATGAACATTTATGTATTGATGAACCTGTGCAATGGTATTGTAAAGATACACTAAAGGATATAAAAAATATTGACTTGCTTATTGTTGATGGTCCTCCTGCAGCTACTTGTAAGTATGCACGTTATCCAGCTTTACCTGTTCTTTATAAAAATTTAAATAAGCAGGCACAAATTTGGATGGATGATGCTGCAAGAGAAGATGAAAATGTAATATGTAAGACGTGGGCACAAAAATATGGCCTTAGCTTAAACTTTTTAGATTTTGAAAAAGGACTAGCAATTTTAACAAAGAAGTAATTTTAAAATGATAGAATTTGTCTTTGAAAAAGTTTTCATTTTTTTAGTTTCTATAACTAATTCTTATGGATTGGCAATTTTGCTTATTTTTGTTGTGATATCAATATTGCTATAAGGTAAAATCCAAAGAAGAACTTACAAAAGTTCTTTCAGATTCACAAAAATATTCTGTTTTTATTGAGCTATTAGTTAGAAAGGGTGCAAGAAAAGATCTTGGAAGACCAAAGACAAGCCCGATTGAAACAAAAATGGCATTAATGAGAAATTTACTGTAGTAGAGCTAATGGACGCAAATGTTTCTGTCATAATAGCTGTATATAACGCAGAAGAATATTTAAAACAATGCTTGGATAGTGTTTGCAATCAAACACTCAAAGATATAGAAATAATATGTATAAATGATGGATCTAGCGATGGATATTATAATAAATTTTTCTCCCTACCATATGAGAAGACTTTTTTGAAATTAAACCATTTTTAGAGAGTCTTAATCTTGATTACAAATTTATTATGAGATTCATGTCGTTTCGTGCAAATAAGCCAATTGTCGAATTTTCACTTGTTGCATATCCAAGAGAGCTAGATTGAAAGTATAGTACATATAAGATTTCTTCATTTTTTTCTTGAAATTGCCAAGGCATGTGTTAATTAAAATCAAAAAGGTACAACTCTTCAAAATTTTAATTCTCTTATGACATTATCTAAGGTTCTGTTAATACCAAATAATCCATATGCTATAAACGACTACATGAATCAAATTTTTTAAAAAAGGCAAAAATATGTACAATATACTATATGATTGTGCAAAGATGTTGTAAAGATGTATAAATAAATGATAAATAACAAATTAAGTGATAGGAAGTGATAAAAATGAAACAATTGCCAATAGGTATACAGACATTTGAAGATTTAAGAAAATGATTAAAGTTAACAAATTTAAAAAGGATCTTAACAAATTAGGGAATATAATTGTAATATCTGCTCCTTCTGGAGCAGGCAAGACTACTATATGTGATGCTATTGTAAGAAGTGATAAAAATGTAGTGCGTTCGGTATCTTATACAACTAGATCTCCACGTAAAGGAGAAAAAAATTCTATAGAATATTTTTTTGTAAAAGAAACTGAATTTAAACAAATGATTAAAGAAAAAAGGTTTGTTGAATATGCTAAAGTGCATAATAATTATTATGGGACGTCAAAAGATTTTGTAGATAAAACCTTAAAGTCTAGCAAAAATGTTCTTTTAGAAATTGATGTTCAAGGCGGACTAAAAATAAAAAAACAATATCCGCAATCTTGTATGATTTTTATTATGACTAAAAATCTTAATATTTTAAAACAACGTTTAATTTCTAGAAATAAAGATTGTACAGAAACAATAAATATCCGTCTTAAAAATGCTAAAAAAGAAATACAATGCTTAAAAAAGTATGAGTACCTTGTTATAAATGATAATTTAGAGAAAGCTATAGATTCTGTAAAAACTATTATAAAATCTTTAAAATATAAAATAATAGCAAATCAGAATTATTTTATTTAATAAATGGGAGAAAAAAAGAATGGCACAACTAACAGATAGTCAATTAAGAGAAGCAATTTCATTATCTAGTCTTGGAAGATATGAAATAGTTAAAATGGCGTTAAATTGGATTTCAGTAAACAAATATAATGAAGAGTTTAGAAAGTTGCCTCAAGCAGAGCTAATCAACAAAGCTTTAACTGATGTTGTAACTGGTGTAGCAACTTTAGAAAAAATTGAAGAGTTGCGTAAAAAAGTAAAAGAAAACTGAGAATGCCCTTAAAAAATAAAAATATTATCCTAGGAATTTGTGGTGGTATTGCAGCTTATAAAGCTTGCGATATTATAAGACAGTTCATAAAGCTAAAAGCTAATGTAGAATGCGTTTTAACAAAGAATGGATCTAACTTTATAACTCCGCTTACTTTACAAACTTTGTCAAAAAATAAAGTGCATCAAGATATGTTTGAAGATATTGAAAATTATGATGTTAATCACATTTCTTTGGCAAAAAAAGCAAACATTATTGTTATAGCACCAGCCACTGCAGATGTAATTGCAAGACTTGCTGTTGGTAGAGCAGATGACTTGCTTTCTAGCGTAGTGCTTGCTTCTAAAGCTAAAATTCTAATATGTCCATCTATGAATTCTAATATGTTGTCACATAAGGCAGTCTGTAACAATATTACAATCTTAAAAAGTTATGGATATAATTTTGTTATGCCAGAAAGTGGAGAGCTTGCTTGTGGAGACTGTGGCAATGGTCGTCTTGCTAATGTGGAGGTTATAGTTTCTAGTGTTGTGAAAATATTAATAGATGAATAAAAAAATTACGTTTCTTATTCTATCTGGCCCAACTAAGGAATATATTGATCCTGTAAGATACATAAGCAATGAATCTTCTGGAAGAATGGGCAGTGCTTTGGCAGAAGTTGCAATTAAAAAAGGTTATGATGTTATATTTATTTCTGGTCCGGCAAAAGTATTGCCAAAAGATGTAAAAGTTATAGATGTTCTAACAGCTTTAGATATGTTTAAAGCTACGCAGCTTAATTTTAAAAAAGCAAATATCGTTATAAATGCAGCAGCAGTTGCAGATTATAGATCTGCAAAAATAAGTAAGCATAAAATAAAAAAAGACTGCACAAGTTCTCTGATGACAATAAAGCTTAAACAAAACCCAGATATAATAAAATATTGTGGAGAAAATAAGAAGAATCAAGTTATTGTAGGTTTTGCTTTAGAAACAAAAGATTTAATAAAAAATGCTTTAATAAAGTTAAAAAATAAAAGTTTGGATTTAGTTATAGCTAATGGTGTAGGCGCTTTTAATTCTAAAAATGCTACTGTAAATATAATCACTCCAAATAGTATTTTAGAGATAAAAAATAGAAATAAAAATATTATAGCTGAGAAAATTATCAATGAAACAGTCAGAATATTTAAAAATATTAAACTTTGCAAAGACAACTCTAGAAGATTATAATAACTGGGGAGAAACAGAAGTTTATAAAAGTAGTCAAGAGTCAAGCAAAAAACTGATTTCAGAAGAACAACAAAAAACTTTTACAGTAAAACCTTTGAATGCTAAAGAGCAGTTATACAATTTAAGGCAGCAAGTAAAAGATTGTAAGGCTTGTCCTTTGGGCACAACACGTTTGAATGCTGTTTTTGGAGAAGGTTTTGAAAATGCAGATTTGATGTTTATTGGAGAGGGGCCAGGATATGATGAAGATCATAAAGGAGAACCATTTATTGGAAAGGCAGGTCAACTTTTAACTAAAATTATTGAAGCTATGGGCCAAACTAGAGATACTGTATATATAGCAAATATTGTTAAATGTCACCCTATGATAGATCCTTCCAACCCAGAAAAACGAGAAAATGATAGGCCTCCAGCACCTTTAGAAATGCAAGTTTGTAAAAGATATTTGGACATGCAAATAGATATTATAAAACCTAAAATTATTATTACTTTAGGAGCGTCTTCTACTAAATGTCTTTTAAATAGTGAAGAGTCTATAAGCAGAATAAGAGGCACATTGCAAGAATATAATAATGTTAAACTTATACCTACATATCACCCGGCAGCTTTGCTTCGTAACCCTAGTTTAAAAAAGTTTGTCTGGGAAGACATGAAAAAAGTCATGCATTTTTTAAGTACTGGTGAAATATGATTGTTTTAGAAGTAGTTCTCTCTATTCCTTTCAATAAAACTTTTTATTATCTATCTTCAGAAAATATAGAGCCTCAAAGTTTAGTTGGTAAGAGAGTAAAAGTTCCTTTTGCAAATAGGGTTTTAGTTGGGTATGTAATTGAGTTAAAAGATATAGATGTAGATAATGCTTCAAAATTAAAACTTAGAACAATCATTGAGATTGTGGATAAAGAGCCTCTTATTACACAAGAAATTATTGAGCTGAGCAATTATATTTCAAATAATTATGTTTGTTCTTTTGGCGAAGCCTTAGCATCTGTTGTGCCTATCTCAATGAAAGCTTCAAAGAGAGCTTTTAAAGTTAAGGTTTCAAAAGATTGTAATGCTCAACAAAGACATATTTTAAATTCTTGGCAAACAAACGCAGTATCTTTAATAAACTCTTCATTAGAAAAAGGTATAAGTTCTTGTTTTTTAATTCATGGAATAACAGCTTCTGGCAAAACAGAAGTTTATATAAAAGCCATAGAAAAAGCTTTAGCATTAGATAAAAGTGCCATAATGCTTATACCAGAGATTTCTCTTACAAGTCAATTTGTTAATATTATGATGCAAAGGTTTGGAGAAAATTTAGGTGTTTGGCATAGCAATATAAGTAATATTGTAAAATATCAACTATTTTTAAAAGCACAAAATGGCGAAATAAAAGTTATGCTTGGAGCAAGATCTGCTGTTTTTGCCCCTTTTAAAAACTTAGGACTTATAATTGTTGATGAAGAGCACGAACATACTTATAAACAAGAACAAAAACCATCTTACGATGCTAGAGAAATAGCAAAATGGAGAGCTAAATATAATAATGGAGTTGTAGTGTTTGGTTCAGCTACGCCGTCTTTAGAAACTTATAAAGATGCTTTAGACAAAAAAATTACTTTAATAGAAATGAAAGAACGTGTTGGTAAAAAAAGTTTACCGGAAATAAAAGTTGTACCATTAAATAATAGGTCTAGATCTAGTTTATTTATACCTGAAACTGTTGAAGCAATATCAAACACAATTGCCAAAAAAGAACAAACTATGATTTTTTTAAATCGTAGAGGATATTCTCCTACTTTAATGTGCAGGCAGTGTGGCAATGTTTATCAATGTCGGAGATGCTCTATATCTATGGTCTTTCATAGAAATCCCGACAATCTAAAATGTCATTATTGTGGAGAAACTAAAAGTTTGCCTATAATTTGTCCTGCATGTGCAAGTAGAGAGATAACACTATTTGGGACTGGTACGCAAAAAGTTGAAGATGAATTAAAAAAGCTTTTTCCTAAAACAAAAATTTTTAGACTTGATAGCGATACTGCTACATCAAAAAAGAGCTATGATAAAGCTTACAATGGTATAAAAAATTTAGAATTTGATATATTAATTGGCACGCAAATGATTGCAAAGGGGTTTGACTTTCCTCAGGTGAGTTTAGTTTGTGTTATAGATGCAGACACATCTTTATACTTACCAGGTTTTAAATCTGTAGAAAGAACATTTCAACTTATAACACAAGTTTCAGGACGTAGTGGAAGGGGAGATGTAAAGGGCAGTGTTATAGTACAAACAAATCATAGTTCTCATTATGCAATAGAATATGCAAAAAATAATGACTATAAATCTTTTTATAATACAGAAATAGAACAAAGAAGAAAATTAAATTATCCACCATATTGTGACATTGCAAAAATTACTATTAAAAATAAAAATGAAAAAAGAACAGGTGTAGATTCTCAAAAACTATTGGGCTTATTTAAAGATTTAAATGAGAAATATGGATTAAATTTGATTCTTTTGGGTCCGGTACCAGCATATATTGCAAAATTAAATAATCTTTTTAGAAAATATATAATAATTAAAGGGAAAAGAGATAATATATTAAAACTTACAAAGTTTACAGAAAACATAAAACAATCTTCAGGGACCTCTATTATAACAGAGATTATGCCATCAGAATTAATTTAATTATTATTTAAACATAAAACTCACTTCTTTCCACAATCCCATTTGTGTGTCATAATAAACCTTTTGGAAACCGTACTAGTAAGCCCGCAGAGGAAACAGGGTCTCAACTCTTTTTTTGAATAATTTAATTGATAGGATAGTATGAAATTGTATAGGTGGGGAAAAAGAGGAAAGAGATGAAAAGAGTATTGATGTTGTTAGTGGTAATGATGTTGTGTGGTATAGAGGTTAGAGTAAGAGCAGATATAGTGGAAGTATCAAGTTTTTTGTACTTGAAGGATGTTATAAATTCAAGAGGAGCAAAGACAATATGTTTTGTCAATATCTCCTCTGAAAGAGAGTGGATTTACTGGTAATAGAGTAGAACTAAAGTATGTATTGGTAGGACAGGAAATTGAGATAGGGAGTAGGATAATAGGGACAGAAGTAGAGATGAAGACAAGAGGAGCAGAAGTAGGAGGGATAGATATAGGAGGAGATATAGGAGTGTTGTATAAAATAACAGAGAGATTGCAAGTATATGGACAAGTAGATATGAGTAAAGCAAGCAAATATAGAGACATTGCAGGGAATATGGGGATAAAATATTTGTTTTAAGTTTTTATTTCAATGTAAAAACGCCGTCAAATTCGTGAGAGTCAATGGATATACTATCTTTTTCTATATTTTTTGCTGTATTAAATAATATATTGCCACTACCTTTAATACTGTAATTATAAGATGTTGGAAGTTTATCAAGAGTTAAGATTATATTTGCTCTAGTGTTTTCTATATTTATAGACTTAAAGATTCCGTTTGCCTTTACAGGAGTATCAACACTGTCTATTTCAAGCTGCCCATTGAAATTAGTTATGTTTACATTCCCAGTGGTAGTATCTATGTCTAGAAGTCCAGAAAGTCCATTAATATTAATGTTTGCTACTGTAGAATTAATTTCTAGATTAGATGGTTTAGGTACAGTCATATTAATTAGTGTTTTGTCTGTAATTTCGGAATCAATTAAATAAACATTTAACTCTCTATCTTTAACAGATATTTGTCTGTCTGTGTTTGGCGATTTGCTTGGCGTGATGTCTATTGTTATATCTTTAACATTTTCAGATTTTATGTTTAATGTCCCATTATTTATAACAATATCTATTTCTTTGACATCTTTTGCTGGGAATGAATATGATTCAGCAAACAAGTAAGAAGATAAGATAAAAAAAGATATAATTATAAAAAATTTTTTCATAATGCCTCCAAATGTTAAGTATTAATTAAAATATTCTAGTATTTTTTGTATGTTCAGTAAAGTTAATTTTTGTTGACAGTTTTTAGTATCTTTTTATACAATATGTGCAATAAAATAGCTTGAAAATATAATAGGTTTTGATGGTAATTCTTTTGACTTGCCCGTTTTATGAAAAAATTGAAGATTTTATGAGTAAAAAGTTCAAGTTGGGAAACCCTAATGGTCAAGTTAGGGGATTAAATATGAGGTAGTGTGAAAAAATTAAAAATTTATTTAGATACTTCTGTCATAAGTCATCTTTGCGCACCTGATGTGCCTGAAAAAATGCAAGATACTCGTAAAGTTTGGGAAGATGTCAAAAAGAATATTTATGATGTTTTAATATCTGATGTAACGATTACAGAAATTGAACATTGTCCTGAACCAAAGCGTTCTTTTATGTATTCTGCTCTTGCTAATATAGAATACAAAGAAGTACAACACAATGGAGAAACTGAAAGATTAGCGGATTTATATTGTAAGGAAGGTGGACTGCCACCCAGTAGTCAAGACGATGCAAAGCACATAGCGGTTGCTACTGCTAATAGTTGTAATGCGATTATATCGTGGAATTTTAAACACATAGTTAATTTGCGAGCAATGACGGCTGTTGATGTTGTAAATCTTAAAGAAGGCTATGTGTTGCTTCGTATATTGTCGCCTTCAATGTTGTTGAAAGAGGAGGAATAACATGAGCAAACTTAAGATAAGTCCTGATTTTACAGTTGATGATATTCATAATTTGAGAGTTTATATTGGAGAAATATACCGGTCAATGCCAAAAGAAGAAGCAGAAAAAGATTTTAACATGTATTATCAGAGAGGGAAAAAAACAATAGAGGATTTACGTAGATTAAATAGATAAAAAAGTTGTATTTTTTTTGAATATTCACTTAAATATTTATTAGTTAAAGGGAAAAGGCAAGTAATATGTGCAATAAAATAGCTTGAAAATATAAGAGGTTTTGATGGTAATACTTACTGGCGGAGCAGGTTTTATAGGTAGTTGTTTTCT
This sequence comes from Candidatus Endomicrobiellum incisitermitis, assembly GCA_031275795.1. Classification (GTDB taxonomy): domain Bacteria; phylum Elusimicrobiota; class Endomicrobiia; order Endomicrobiales; family Endomicrobiaceae; genus Endomicrobiellum; species Endomicrobiellum incisitermitis. Next base: position 6,546 of record JAISOG010000046.1, on the reverse strand, counting down.
TTGGAAATTAAATCAAGAAGGAATAAAAGATGTTTTAGTTGTTGATCACCTTGATGATAGCGAAAAATGGAAAAATTTGTTAGGCAAAAGTTATTATGATTACATACAAAAAAATGATTTTTTTAATGCAGTTATAAATAGGCAAGTACCAAAACCTGAAGCTATTATTCACCTTGGCGCATGTAGTTCTACTACTTTGTCTGATGCAAGTTATTATATAAAAAACAATTACGAATATTCAAAAGTTCTTGCTTTGTGGGCTTTTGAGCTTAGTATACCTTTCATTTATGCTTCTTCTGCTGCCACATATGGAAATGGCGATAATGGCTATGATGATGACATCTCAAAAATAAAAAGATTGTCTCCTCTTAATATGTATGGTTTTTCAAAACATATGTTTGATTTATGGCTTTTAAATAATAATTATCTTAATAAAGCTATTGGCATTAAATTTTTTAATGTTTTTGGGCCAAATGAGTACCATAAAGGTGACATGCGTAGTGTGATATGTAAAAATTATGATGCTGTTTTATATGATGGTCTAATAAAATTGTTTAAATCTTATAACCCTAAATATGAAGACGGGCAGCAAAGAAGAGATTTTGTATATATAAAAGATGTAGTAGAGATTATGTATTTTTTATTTAGAAATCCTTCAAAAACTGGAATATTTAATATTGGTACTGGTAAGTCAAGAACGTGGAACGATATAGCAAAATCTATGTTTTTGGCTGTAGGGAAAAAAGAAAATATTAAATACATAGATATGCCGGATAATTTAAAGTTAAAATATCAATATTTTACAGAAGCTAAAATGGATAATTTAAAAAATGCAGGATATACAAAACCATTTATGGAGTTAGAAGATTCTGTAAAAGATTATTGTTGTTATTTGAAAAATAAGTCTTATTTATAATTGCATATTTTGGGGTGAAGATGAATAACAAACTTTTAAATCTCATAGACTCTTTTAAAAAACAGTCAGTTTTAGTTATCGGCGATACAATGATTGATAAATTTGTATTTGGTAAAGTTAAAAGGATTTCTCCTGAAGCTCCGGTTCCTGTAGTGGAAGTTACAAGGGAAATGCAAGTATTAGGTGGAGCAGCTAATGTTGCAAATAACATAACAGCTTTAGGTGCTAAAGCTTATATGGTAAGCACAATTGGTAATGATTTAAATGGAAAAGTTTTAATAGAATTATTTAAAGAAAAAAAAATCAATTCTGAGTATTTAGTTTATGATGACAAAAGGCCCACTATAGTAAAAACTAGAATTATTGCAGTAAGTCAACAACTTGTTAGAGTAGATAAAGAAGTTAAAGGACAACTTGAGCATCGTACAGAAAATAAACTTATAGATAATGTAGAGTCACTTATTCCTAAAGTAAATGCTGTGGTAATTTCAGATTATGGTAAGAGTGTTGTATGCCCAAAAGTTTTAAAAAAAACAATTGCACTAGCGAAAAAATATAAAATTCCAGTAACAGTTGATCCAAGGATAGAGCATTTCAAAAAATATAAAAATATAACGACAATAACGCCAAACGAAAAAGAAGCAATTGAAGGCATGAATGCTAAAAATATAGAAACAGATTTTGATGTGGCAAATTTAGGAAAAAAGATTTTAAAAACTTTAAAATCTGATTCTGTGGTTATTACTCGTGGCGAAAAAGGCATGACTTTAATTGAACCAAACAATAAAATTACAAATATTCCTACAAGAGCAAAAGAAGTTTATGATGTTACAGGTGCAGGAGATACTGTAATTTCTACTATGACGTTAGCTCTTGGAGCAAAAGCAGATTTATTAACTGCTTCAGAAATTGCAAATTTTGCAGCAGGTATAGTTGTGGCAAAATTGGGTACTGCTACTGCAACTCCAGAAGAGCTTAAAAACGTTATTAAGGAATTTTATAAATGAGGGCAGCTGTTGTTATACCATCTAGATATGATTCTAGTCGTTTTCCTGGCAAACCTTTAGCATTAATTGGCAACAAACCTCTTGTTTTGCACACTATTGAAAGAGTCAAAATGTGTAAAGAGGTTGACTTTATATCTGTAGCTACTGATGATAAACGTATCTTTAATTTTGTAAAAAAACTGGGGTTTAATGTTTTTATGAGCCCAAAAACTTGTAAAAGTGGGACAGATAGAATTGCTTTTTTAGCTAAAGATAGTTTGGGTAAGTACGATATATTTATAAATGTGCAAGGTGATGAACCTTTAATAGACCCTATCCTTATTGATGAACTTATAAAATCTTTTAAAGAGGACAAATCTTTAGAATACATTACAGCTGCTTTTAAAATAAAAGATGAAAAAAGTATAAACAACCCTAATATCGTAAAAGTTGTTTTTGATAAAAATGGATATGCACTTTATTTTTCAAGAAGTCCTATACCATATAATAGAGACAATATAAAAACTAATTATTACAAACATATTGGTATATATGGATATAAGAAAGAATTTTTATTAAATTTTTCCAAAAGTAAAGCTACTCTTTTAGAAAAAACTGAAAGTTTAGAACAGTTGAGAGTTCTAGAAAATGGTAAAAAAGTAAAAGTTGTCATTGCAAAACATGATTCTATCGGTGTAGATATGCCCGAAGATATTTTAAAAATAAAGAAATATTTAAGGATACAAAATGCAAAATCATTACGTTAAAATTGGCAAAAATGTTGTTTTGTCAAATAACAAGCCGTTAGTAATTGTAGCAGGACCTTGTGTAATAGAAAGTCAGGATCACGCATTTAAAATGGCGACCAGTTTAAAAAAGATAACATCACAATTGAGAGTTCCTTTTATTTTTAAATCGTCTTATGATAAAGCTAATCGCTCTTCAGTACAATCTTATAGAGGGCCTGGTATTGATGAAGGATTAGAGATACTGGCAAAAATCAAAAAAGAATTAAAAATTCCTATAATTACAGATGTCCATTCTCCAGAACAGGCTAAAAAAGCTGCAGAATTTGTAGATTTTTTACAAGTGCCTGCTTTTTTGTCGCGCCAGACAGATTTAATAAAGGCTTGTGCTGTTACCGGCAAACCTGTAAATGTGAAAAAGGGACAATTTTTAGCTCCAGAAGATATGATTAATGTTGTTAAAAAATTTGAAAAATTTGGAAATAATCAAATTTCTTTAACAGAAAGAGGAGCATCTTTTGGTTATCATAACTTAGTTGTTGATTTTAGAGGTTTAGAAATTATGAAAGCTACAAGTTATCCTGTTATTTTTGATGCTACTCACAGTGTACAACTTCCAGGTGGAGGTGGTACTTATACTGCTGGAAACAGAGAGTTTATATTGCCTCTTTCTAAAGCTGCAGTAGCACTTGGTATTTCTGCACTTCTTATTGAAGTTCACGATAATCCTGATAAAGCTCTTTCTGATGGAGCAAACAGTTTAGATTTGAGAGATTTTAAACGAACTTTAAAAACAATTAAGGCAATAGATAAGGTGGCTAAATGCTCGAAAATTTAAAAAAAAATAAAGAAATGCAATTTTGGAAACCAACTTATTCTTGGTATGCTAAAGTTTTTGGAACAGTTTTTATTTTGTTAAGTATTTCGTTTTTTGTATTAAACATTGTTTTAAAACCTTATATGAGGACAATTAATCCGGAACTAACCCCTTGGCTTAATAATAAAAAAATGAGTAATAACAACAATGGTTAATATATTTGAAAGAGCAAAAAATATTAAGCTCTTAGTTTGTGATGTTGATGGAGTCTTAACTAAAGGAGAAATAATAATTTTTGATAATGGTGAAGAAATAAAAATTTGGAACGTTAAAGATGGAATGGGATATACCCTTCTTTTTATGAGTGGGCTTAATATTAAAACAGCTTGGATAACAGGAAGGGGGTCGCTTCAGATTCAAAAAAGAGCAAAAAATATAAAAATAGATTATCTTGTGGAAAATTGTAATGACAAATTGAAAGCTTTAAATAATATATTAGAAGCTACTGGTTTAAATTTAACAGAAGTTGCATATGTTGGAGATGACATTATAGATTTACCTGTTTTAAAGTCTGTTGGATTTGCAGCCTGCCCTAAGGATGCTATAGAAGATGTGAAAAATAATGCTTTATATATTTCGTCTTTAAATGGTGGAGAAGGTGTTGTAAGGGATGTTATAGAAATAATTATGAAATCCCAAGGAGTGTGGAAAAAAGTTTTGGATAGATTCTCATGTTAAGGTTTACAAAAATTAGAAGGAAGTTTTATTATTATGGCGCTTTGATTTTCTCAAAAGTAGTATTATTTATTCCATACAAACTGTCAGTAGGTTATTTTAGTAAATTTTTCGGAATTTTAGCTTATATAGTTGCAGTGGATGGAAGAAATATTGCAGAAAAAAATATAAAGCATTGTTTCCCTCAAAAAACTAACAGCAAAATTAGAAAAATGATTATAGAAATTTTTTCTAATGAAGCAAAGAATTTTTTTGAACTTGCTAATTTTCCAAGAATGGATTCTAAATTTTTAAATAATATTTCTATTGTTGAAAATGTGGATATTATAAAAACTAGTTTAGCCAAAGGTAAAGGTATTTTTTTTTTAAGTGCTCATACTGGAAATTGGGAAATCGCTGCAGCTTCTCTTGCAGCTTTAGGTATATCTCTTAATGTTGTTGCAAAAAAGATTTATATAGACGAACTCAATGATATGCTTGTAAGATTTAGAACAATAAAAAATGTAAAAGTTATCTTGAGAGATCTACCTAATACAGCTATAAAACTTTTAAGAGCTTTAAAAAATGGAGGAAGTATTGCTTTGCTTATAGACCAAGATACAAATGTTCCTGGAGTGTTTGTAGATTTTTTTGGACAAAAGGCCTGGACCCCTTCTGGCCTTGCTGTTATGGCTTTGAAATCTAAAGCAGATGTTTTACTGGCGTTAGATCAGAGAGTAGATAAATATAGGCATAAAACCGTAATAAAAGGGCCTATAACTATAGAATCTTCAGGTGATTTTGATACTGATGTTAAGAATCTTACGCAAAAAGCTTCCTTGATGTTAGAAGAGCATATAAAACAATATCCTTCTCAATGGGTTTGGTTTCATGATAGATGGAAAACAAGACCATAATGATATTTTGTCTGTTTTTAATCCCAAACAAAGTGACCTAGTGTTTTAGTAATAGATATCTAATGAAACAACAATACCATATATATGTACAATATATTTTTTACAAAATATTTGTAGGAAGTAACTTTGGAGGTGTATGATGTCAACAGAAAGATTAGTAAAGTGGAGTAAAGAAGCGCAAGAATTTTTTGAAAAAGCAGAAGATAATAGTTTAGTATTAGATATAGTTATATCTTATGGATGTAAAAGCCAAACAGGAGAGGAGTTTGAAGATCTTATAAATTCTATAAACAGAGAAGAAATTAAAAAAAAGGTAAAGAAAGTTAATATTACAGATACTGCTTATTTATATAGACATTGTATAAATGATTGTTTACGTTATGTAGATAAGAAAGTGGCTACGTTATGGTACATAAACAATAAGTTGTTCATTGATAATCTGAATGTAGAGGTAAATTTAAAATCTTGGGCAGATGGTATTAGTACTGATACATTTAAACATTGGCATAAACAGATTGTATTAGATTATAATGGAGATGAGGAAGGTAAGGGTATTGATAGAGAATTTAGAGAACTTATAATTTCAGATGCTTCGGTGGCTGCTTATAAGGGGGATAATAATTTTCAGCAATGCGTAGATTTTATTTTGGAAGAATGTGCGTATCTATGTGCGAATTTAAAAAACTCAGTTATTATTTATCCTATGCCATTTTATGCTTCTATAAACTATGTCATTACAAAGTATAAGTTGAATTTACTACATTTGTACTATACATGTTCCAGGTATGCTAGGAGAAAAAGGCATAACATAGAGGGGTTGAAAATAGAAAGAGATGTTTTCCCATTTTTAGTAGAAACTTTAAATGCAAATTTTTTTATGATAGATAGAAACGGCAATTATATATATAAAAATAATAAATTAAGTAATATTGTTGGAGATATTCCTGCAAATATTGTAGCTCCTGAAGTCTGGTCAGTATCTATGGAGATAATGAAAGAAAAAAAACAGAAAGTTGTTGAAGAGTTATATGCCGGTAGATATTATTTGTCAGTAAAAGCACCTTTAATAATAAATGGCGAGGTTGAGGGAGTAATGGGGCTTTCGATAGACATAACCGAGCGAAAGAAAGCAGAAGAATTAGAGAAGCAAAAAGAGTTGCATGAAATAGCCAAAGGAGTAGCACATGATATATGTTCGCCAATATCAGCATTAGATATGGTAAAGTATGTGTGTAATGATAAATTAGGTGAAGAAGAAAGGAAGATGTTTGAATTGACCATAAGAAGTATAAAAGATATATCAGGTAGATTGATAAAAAAGTATAGAAACCTAGAAGATAAAAAATACGAAGTAGATGAACCTGAAAGTAATACAGAAAAGGACTATATTGCGCTATATGGTATAAGAGATGTAGTAAATAATAAGAAATATTCTGAAGGTAAAAAGTGT
>JAISOG010000031.1 GCA_031275795.1 Candidatus Endomicrobiellum incisitermitis | reverse complement strand
CCTCCTCCCATTATTCCCTCTACTCCCATCTCCATTATCCCTTCTATCACTTTTTCTACCATCCCCATCACCACTTCTGGCACTTTCATCTTTATTAACCCCTCTTTCACTCTTCCCATCACTTCTGTCTTTATATATCCCTTCAATATCCCTACTATCTCTCCTTTTATTCCTTTGCTCCCCTCTATCTCTTTTATCAACCCCACCATCCCCTCCCAGCTCCCATCTACACTATTCAACTTCTCTACTACTACCCCAAACGGATTCTCTTTCAAAAACTTTCCCCTCTCTTCTATCTTCTCTTTCACTCCTTTTATCACTTCTTCATATACCCTATCTAACTCTTTTACCTTCTCCTCCTTCTCTCCTTCCAACTTCTTTATCTCCTCTTCTATCTTTTTCCTTCCTTCTTCTCCTTTCCCTTCCATACTTCCCCTCAACTTCTCTATCTCCTCCTCCACCATCTTCATCCCTTCTTCCTTCTCTCTCCTTGCTTTCTCCTCCACTTCTATCGCCTTTTTCCACCCCTCCCAATCCTCCACTTCATACATATCATACCCGCGCCTCTTTAACTCTTCCTTCAACTTCCCTATCCCTTCTTTAAACCCTTTCCCTATCAATCCCTTTACATCATACTTGCCCAATATCCCCTCTACCCCTTCCTTCATCAACTCCCCTATCCCTACTTCTCCTTCATTGATAAAATCAGACAAACTTTTTTCATCATCTGAAACATCTTTCCCAAGTAATTTCTGAAAGAGAGAAGAATTAAAAAATACTTGTAAAAAAGATATAGCTATAATAAACAATGGACTCATCCTTGTAATACCCAAAATTACAAGCGCCATTGGGACTAACATATTTAGTACACCTTTAAAACCATCTTTAGGATTAAAATTAAGAGCTGAAGTTATAACACTACCACCAAAACCACCAATTTGATATGAACCTATAACACTAAACATTCCAAAATAGTTCGGTGAGTTATTTGGGGAATTATTAGTTTCAAGCTGTTGACTTGACAAAACAGATTTTACCTTATTAAAGTTGACCAAAAACATTGAACTAACAGTTGTAGGCAACTGATATAATCTACTTTGCTCAAAACTGTATGCAGGACTGTTATTTGTAGTTTCTCCAGTCACCACACTCTCTTCTTCACCTTCCTTTGAAATTTTTGATAATAAATTTTTTAAACCGCCTTTGCCCCAATCTTTTACAGCAGACGATATTTTTCTTGACTCATCAACACGATTAGATAAATCTTGAATAGACGATGTTTGTAGTAATTTTTGCAAAACGAAAATTGCTATAAATACAGGAAGCAACCACATAGCACCTATCAAACTTAAAATAGGCATCGCAATAAAAATAAAGCCCGCACCAAGCTTATTTAAAGAAGGAAGTCCTTTTTTCTCAGCAGTAGATGGCATTACAATATTTAAAATAGTAAAAGCTAAACCATATATTCGACACGAATCTAAAAATTGTAAAACAACAAAACCACCCCGTGATATTGCAGCAGAATAATCTTTTTTTATATGTTTTTTAGAATTCGTTACATCTTGTGAAAATATTGATGAGGAAGGTATAGGATACTCAGCATCTTTTGATAACAAATTTTTAAAAATAGTATCTACCATTGCTTTAGCTTCAGAATTTTTGAATTCTACAAATTCATTATTTTCTGGATCTTCAAGGGCTTTCCTCCAACTCTCTAATTCTTCATCTGAAACCAACCCATTATTTTTAAGTTCCGTTAATGTGTCCTCAAAATAACTTTGTACTGTAAAACCTTCTATGACCAAACCATATGATTCTCTATCTAACAACCTCTTATAAGGCCTTTTATATTGACCACTACTAGAACCATACAATGAAGCAAAAACTCCAACCATAGCAAACACCATGCCAATTATAGGCATCGCTGCAAAAGAAGATAATGAAACTAATAAAGCTATATGTATAACAGCAAAAAGCAATAATTTACCAATAAATTTCTTAAAAACCTTTTTATCAAATCCGTTTTCAGCCAAATCTCGCAAGAAAGCAAGAATCATCACAATTTCACCACTAAAACTTAAAATTGAAGATGATATAGTCTTGATCACTAATATAACAGTTCCAACAATTGAACCTAATGGCACAAAGAAATATATAACATAAAAAGCAACCACTAAAAGGACAAGCGCTATCAAAACAACTGCAGCTTTAAATTTTTGTTTAGGCTTAGTCAATTTCCCAAAATCCAGATTAAAAATTTTGCTAAGTAAGAAACCAACTGCAATTTTAAAATTGCGCAAAATTGACCCACTAGTGTCTATATAAATTTCTTCCATTAAATCTTGGACAGACTTTACTTCTTCTTTTACTCCACCTCTTTTGATTTCTAAATAATCTGAATTTAAAGCTTTGCTAAATTCCAAGAAAACAATCTTTGATTTTTCTTCAGAGATGTAATCATAATAACTTGCTATGGCCTTGATTAAATCAATACTGCCATTTTCAACATCCACAATATCTTTATTTTGCATATATTTAGGCAAATTAAGATTTTTACTATTAAAGCCAGGTTTTATGTCCAAAATTTTTGATATTGTAGAGAATTTATTTTTAAAGTCTTCTATAGACAAGTTATAAAGATTTGGGCCTTCTACAAACAAATTAAATAAATCTTGCCATTTTTTATCTGTCATAGCATCAATAGAAGGATCTTCTATTGTACTCTCTAAAAGTGTTTGCTTTTTCAACAATAACACCTTTTCCATTGAATTTATTTTATCTGCTACTTTAGGTTGAGCTAATTCTATTTGTTTTTGCAATTTCTGTACTTGTGTTTTTTTCTCAAACATATTAGATTTTAAAGCAACAACTTGTATAAGTTTCTCTAAATACTCTTTTCTTTTTATAAGTCGAGCTCTTTCATAAGATTGTTCTAAATCTAATGCACGACCTTCAAACAGTTTTAATCTCTCAGTTAGCTTTGAAATTTCATTATTAACAAATATTATTCCACCTGCATTTTCTATTTGTTTTTCAACAGTCTCATCTAAAGATAACCGCAGCTCTGTGTTAAGTTTTTTTATTTGTGTAGTTAAATCATCAATTTTTGTTGACACTGTTTTTATGTCATTTTGAAGTGTTTGTAAATTATTTAGATTACTAGTATTTTCGTTAATCTCATTAGCTATTGTTAAAGTAAAATAAGTAGCCGTTTTCAAATCTGTTTTTGTAGCTGGATTCATTTGCAATAAAATATAAATTATTGATTCCCTTAAAGAAAAAGATGCTTTCTGCTCCGATTTCTCAAAACTAGAAACATCTATATTTAACTTATCATTTAACCCAAAAACGTCTAATTCTAATGGATTAGACAACAAATAAAAACCTACATCCTTTGCAATTTTTTTTAATGCTTCTTCTCTTTCTTGCGTAGAGGTAGGTATTGTTTGAAAACTTTCAGGCAGCAACAGTTTTATTTTGTTAAACTCACCTAAAACTATTTTCTGATACAAAACTTCATTAAACAAATCTAAGTAAGAATTTACAGTTTTGTTATTTGCAATATCATGCATACCCGTAACATCTATAATATTTAAATCTAACATCCGTTTTAACACTATGGCAGAAGATATAGGTAAGGCTTGACTTAAAACATCTTGTAAATTTTCTCCTTTTTTAAACTTTTCAAATAAGTTTTCTTCTGCTTTAACAATCAAAGCTTTTTTAAGACAATCCCACATAAAAGCAGAATTATTCTTTTCATAACTCTTGGATTTAGCATCTATACCATCAACTATACCTCTTACAAAAGTTTTAATATCTAAATCTGTATTTTCTTTTTTAAAATAATTTAACAAATCATTTATTACAACTACATCTTTATAACCACTTGTATACAACTGTGTAATATCAAAAGAATTCCTTCTAAAAGTTGAAAAATCTGGAGCCTTTACTAATTTTTTAGCTTTAGCATCGTAAGAGTTTATATCATTAGCTAATTGTTGAGCTACATATTCCTCAATATTACCAAAACTCATTAATATAGCTTTTGTTATTACAACCTGTGGGTTTAATTCATAAAATTCTTTTATTTTTTGAATTAAAAATTTGTCCTTAATATCTTTAAAAATATTGTTAAAATCATCTAAATCGGTTGATAATAATTTTGAAATTATATTTTTTATCTTAAAAGATAAGTTTCTTATAATTACACAAAAAAAGTCAAACAAATCCATAATCGAAATAAACATACTTTCAATTAAAGGGACCCTTTTATGTATCCATTTTATTACTGTATCAGAAGACCTTATATATGATTGACGTCTCAATTCGTGACGTACAAAAACTTCTAATAAATTTTGATTTATTATGTTCCCATTTTTATCAAAAAATTTAGCTTTAAAAAAATCATAATTAATTGATATCATCCCTTCTTTAGACAACATTGAAATACTTTCATTGCCAGAAAAAGCTTCGCTAAAACCAGATATCTTTTGAATTAGTTCAGTTTCGTTTGAATCTAACACTATGTCTATCACTCTACTTTTATCAATATTTAAAGCTTTAGAAACAAACTTTTGTACTAAATCTAGTGGAAGAGCTTTGACTATCTTTTTAAAGATGACAACATTTTCTAAGCCATCAGGAATGTCAGTTTGACTAAGCGATTCTTTAGACAAAAAACCTTTCATATAAAACTGAAACCCAATAAATGGAATTGAGCCTAAAACAATCAAAAGTGGGACTAAAAACCACAAGGAAGATGAAAGTGGAGAAAAAATAATAGCCATAACTACTGCTACGCCTACAGCCATAGTGGTATAAAATCCTAACTTTTCTTTAAAATAGTTAATAATGGAATCAATCAAAGATTTTTGTTTGGTTTGTTGAGGTTGTGCTACAATACTTTCCACAAAAACTTGACCATCATAGACATATTCCTTAACATTATTGTCTTTAGTAATAAAAAGTCGTACTTGGTTTAAATTATTTATATCGCCAGAAAGCTCAGCCTTTATTCCTTCAGATTCAAAAGCTTTTAGTATTTGATTGATAACATCTAACTTGTATCCTTTCTGTGTTAAAATATCCGATGCCTCAATAAACCTTTGCTCTATTGTAACTTCAGACAAAGGTAATGTTGCAAGCGTCTGGAAAAGTATTTTACTTTGTTCCTTAGCTAAAGCATAATATGCATCTTGAGCTAACTTTATTCCACCACCAACGTTTGGAGTCACAACTAAATAAGATATACCCTTATCAGATAACAACTCCGATACCCCTTGGGTATGAAAGCCCCCAGTAACTACTATATATATTTCTTTTGCATCTTTAAGAGACCTTACAACTTTATCAACAGAAGGCAATGAAACATTTTCTACTTGATTAATCTCTTCATTTAAACCATTAATATTATTTATAAAATAATTATTTCTATTAAGATTTACTTCATAAAATTCGTTTGCTATCTTTTCATATCGCTCTAACATGTCAATCTTTTTATTATCAACATATTTAACCCAAAGTCTTTTAAATTTTTTTATATTATTTTTATAATACTTATAGTCGTCAGATGTAATTTTGCTAGTTAGATAATCCTTTAGATACCGTTCAAAAGTAGCTAAGAATGCTATATCCTTTTGTCCTTCATCAGTTCCAAGAGCTATACCGATTTCACCTTTCAATTTCTCTTCTTCTTTAAGCATTTCCAAAGAATTAATTTTTTGACTTAAATCTATATAATTTAAAAATTTATTTAAATTAGGGAAATCCTTAGATAAATCTAGATTGTTTTCTCTTGCAAGTTTAACTAAATATGTATACAACTTATCTGTTTCATTGAAGTTAGCTGTAGCATCAAGTAACATCTTATACACGCCATAGGGTAGTAATCCTCTCAACTTTAAAATAAACTCTTTCAACTCACTGGTTGATTTATCATAATTTATTTCTCTTCCCAATTTTAAAAGCGTAATATAAGTTTTTATATTCTCATATTTATCTATATCTATACCAAAACTATTGGCATATTTGTCCATAAGATGAAAATACTTCTCTGAACTCATTGTCAAAAATTCATATTCAGAGTAGATTTCTTCAGCCTTCTTTTGTTTACTATTGTAGTATAAAGATTTAAGATATTTTATATCATCATATATGCTTGTTATTATATTCAAGATTTCTGATTGATAGTTTAAAATATCTCCAAATCTTTTTAAGTTTTCCAAATAAGGTTCTTTGTTTTCTAACCCCTTTATCAAATCTGTACGATTACTAATAGCAGAATAATACTCTGCACCTGTTAACATCCCAGTTGCAAAAATGGAATCTATTATTTTTTGGCCACTATTTTTTATTTTAGTAAGCCAAGAAGTATCTAATTGCCCATATGCACCTTCTAAATATACAGTGTTTACTCCATAACTTTTATCAAAAGAGGATATAATATTACCTATATTTTTTTGCACCTCCGGATGCAAATGTAAATCTTGTATATTTATTACTACAATATCACTACCTGTATAATTTGCATTTGTTATTTTTCCATAGGAATACGGTAAAGTAAAATCATCAAATATTTGTTTGTATTGTGTACCTACCCTTGTTTGTTCTAACACTTGAGCAACAGCTTGACCATAAACATAAGAAAGGAGAAAACAATTAACTAATACTATGGATATAATTTTTACACACGTTAGCTCCATAAAATATGGTTTAGCTTTTAACTTAGCATTTGAAAATAAAAAAAACCATTTTAAAAGTCTTGTTTTAACCTCTTTTTTCATGTGTTCAAACCTCTTCTCTTTTATTATTTACATTTTTCAAATTGTGTATATATAAAATATAACAACCTAGCTTTATAGTTATAAAGCTAGGTTGTTATTGTTATAATATTACTTTTTATTATTTTGTGTAGTTTCTCTTTAGGTATACCCCTAGGCAACACCAACATAAGAATTAAAAATAATAAAATAAATCTTATAAATTCTCTATTTTTTAAAAAATAAAAATTAAAACTATCATTTATATCAAGACAAAAACTTCTGCTACCCCTACAAAGTTTTGACAAACTGTTTAAGGGCAATACCATCACTGGAAAATTAATTAATTTATCTGCTTTTTGTTGATTGCTATTTTGAGCAAAAAAACAACAACAACATTTTGCCAATTCTTCAGTTATTAAATTATTTTCATATACACACAAACCAAATATACTTGTTATTTTGATCACTGGAATATTTATACTTTTATAAACCTTTAAAAGTCCACCACCTAAATTTAAGATAACAGTATCTGAAGATTTCAAAGATATAGCATCTGAACTTTCAAAAATTGATATGGCAAGTATATTAAAAAGAATAGATATCGCTATTATTATAGTGAGTATAAAATTTAGGCAATGGTAATTTTTTATTATATTTTTCATTGTTTTTATCAACATTTATGTAGACTGAACATACAGCAAATAAAAACAACTTCTTAAGTTACACTAAAAAACTTTACCTAACAAAATTGATCCTAATGTATACTTTATACAAAAATCAAAAAGAAAAGAAAATACTTTATAAATTTTGTACAATATTTAAACTAGTAAGAAACTTTCAAAATTAGCAAATCATATACTAACATTTATGATAAAAAAATTACATTTGTATATTATTAAAGAGTTTTTCATTTCTTTTATTTTCGGAATATTAGTATTTTCACTTCTACTTATTATAAACATAGCATTTGAGCTAGTAGAACTTGCTTTATCTAAAGGTGTCGCTATTTTTCTTGTCTTAAAATTATTTGTTTTCTACTTGCCTAACATTCTAACACTCTCTATACCAATGTCAGTACTATTTGGCGTTTTACTTTCATACGGCAAATTATCTTCAGATAACGAAATTACGGCCATGAAATCTTGTGGGCTAAACTATAAAACATTAACAACTCCGGTAATATATTTCGTATGTATTCTTTCAATATTTTTAAGTTTTTTTAACCACTTTATAGCCCCTACAATAAGCAATCACTCTAAACATCTTTACGAAGAAATTATAACAAAAAGTCCCCTAGCTAGATTTGATGCAAAATCAATCACAAATATTGGAAATTATAGTTTATATACAAACAAAGTAAACAACAAAACAAATTCTTTATTTGGTCTTAATATATACAAATTCGAAAACAATGATGAAGATGTAAGTAAAAAAAACAAAAAGGATATTTTGCCTCAAAACGACAAAGAGAGTTGGAGAATATCTGCTGCTAGCGCCTCAGTAAAAGCTTACGACAACGGAATACAGCTTACATTACACAATGGATATTTACAAAAAGCAAACCCAGCTAACATGTCAGAAATTACACATATGACTTTTAAAAAATATATCTTTTTTATTTCTCTTGGAGAAAACATTAAAAAAGATACTATTACACTTGCATCAATACAATCTCCTCAACTTCTAAAAATCATAGATGAATGTAAACAACAGGGAATGCCATTATCATCATACGTAAATTATCAAAGAGATTTCTGGCTTAGATGGGTTTTTGCAATAGCTCCAATTGCTTTTGTTATTATCGCATTACCTATAGGACTTATAAGCAACAAAAGAGGTAAAGTAATGGGATTTGGAGTAAGTTTAGGAATAACTATACTTTACTACATGCTTTTTCTTATATCTACAAGTTTAGGTGAAAAAGAATATGCTCCTTTAAGTATAATAATGTGGTTACCTAACTTTGTAACTACGTTAATAGGCTCATATTTGTTTTTTAAAATGGTGAAAAAATGATAAAAGTCATTTATAGTTATATTATTATAAACTTTATTAAAATATTCTTTTTTACTACAGCAGCATTTTCGCTTGTAGTAACAATATCAGTAGTATTTAACCATATAAATTTTTATATGGAATACAAAGCTTCTTTTTACACAATAATGTTGCATTTATTTTCTAATCTTCCAGAATGGCTCATACAAGGACTTCCCATAGCTACTCTTCTTGCTCTTTTATTTTCTCTAGGTAATTTATCAAAAAATAATGAAATAACTGCAATAAAAGCATCTGGCATAAATTTATGGAATATCATCACTTTGTTTATGATTATAGGATTTACAATAGGCATTGGAGATTTCTCAGTAAGAGAGCTTATAATCCCTAAAACAAGTCTTTATAATGAAAAAATCAAACATGAAGCAATTAAAAAGGAAGATATCACAATACAAACAGATTTTTACAACAAAATAGTTCCTCTTCCAAATAACATAAGAATGACAATTGGACACTTAGATACAAAAGCAAAAACAATGAATAATATTGTTATGGAAAAATATGACCAAAATTTTGTTCTAAAACGCCTTGTGTTAGCGCAAGAAGCAGTATGGGAAAATAACTCCTGGATTCTAAAAAATGGCATTATGAGAAATTTCGACTCTGATTTTTGGAACGAAATCAATTTTAAAAGTTACAATTCACATATAAATATTACCCCATCTGACATGTCTGTACAAGATATGCGTTATGACACAATGAATGTTAAACAATTTAAAAAATATATACACAAATTAAAAATTTTTGGACAATCTGCAATCAAAGAAAGAATAGTATTAAATATGCGTTTTGCTTCAGTTTTTGCCCATATTATAGTTATGATGATTGGTATACCTTTTGCTTTAAGTCCTGGGAAAAGAACTAGTAGAATTCTAAGTCTTACACTTGCACTTTTAGCAGCCTTGACGTACTGGATAGTTGAGGCTATAACTAAAACACTTGGAGAAAATCTTGTATTTTCCCCTTTTATAGCAGCTTGGCTTCCAAATATTATATTTCTAATTGTAGGTATATACTTGCTTAATAAGGTAAGAAAATAATATCATTTATATAATTCTCTTTCATATGGAGGCTTATCATGCACATACCAGACGGCTTTTTGAATAATAACTTAGCAGGAGGTATGTTAGCTGGCGCTGTTTGTATGCTTGGATATTGTTTTGAAAAAGTATTAAAAACTATACCAGTATCATCAGAAATCCTAGCAACAAATTGTGGAAATGCTACTGTTAAGCAAAATAACTTATTACTTTCTAAGAACTCAAGACAAACTTTTTTAAATTTAGCATTTATTAGTGCTTGGATATTTGCTTTTCAAATGTTTAATGTGCCTATACAATCTGCTACATCTGCTCATTTTATAGGTGGAGTATTTGCTGCAATTTTAGTTGGCCCATTTTTTGGTTTTATTATCATGTCTTCAGTATTAACAGTTCAAGCTCTGTTTTTTTCTGATGGAGGGTTACTTGCTCTTGGGGCAAATATTTTTAACATGGCATTGGTTGGTTGTTTTTTTTCGTATTACGTGTACAACTTTATAAAGAAGTTTAACAATGTTATAGCGATTTTTACAGCATGTTTTTTTTCTGTAATGTGCGCATCTATATCATGTCTTGTAGAGCTCAGCCTTTCTAACACTATAATATTTTCTCAAGCAGCTAAGTACATGTTAACCATACACCTAATCGTATCTTTTTTAGAAGCAATAATAACTTTAGTTTCACTAAAAATATTTAATGGAGATATAAATGAATAGAAAAATTATACTTCCAGGATTTGTTATATTATTTGCTAGCATCTTTGCATCAAAATATCCAGACACACTTGAAACACTTGCTATTAATTATGGGTTTGCAAATAAAGCAAAAGAAACTTTATCTTTATTTTCTGGATATTCTTTTCCGTTTATAAAAAATAGTTCTCTGTCTACACTATGTGCTGGCCTTACAGGGCTGTTAATTATTTACATACTTTTTCAGACGACAAAAAAAATTACAACTTATTTCATAAAGTAGTTTGCAGTTTTCTAAACAATAAATGAACAAACCAGAACTTTTAAATTTATTAAATCAAGTTAAAAAATCTAAAATTTCTCCTAAAGACGCTTTTTCTTTGATAAAAGCACCTAATGTTGAAGATTTAGGATATGCAAAAATAGACTGTCATAGACAATTAAGGCAAGGGGTGTGCGAAGTAATTTTTGGAGAAAACAAAACATATCAACAACTTAAAAACATACTCTCCAGCATGGTTAATAAAAACTTTAAGAACATTATAATAACAAGAATTTCAAAACAAACAGCCAAACTTTTAAAAACAAAATTTAATATAACTTATTTTCCACAAGCACATATTGCAATTGTTGCAAAAAATAAAACAATAAAAAAAGTTGGCAACATAGTTATCGCTTCTGGAGGTACAAGCGATATCCCAATATGCGAAGAAGCCGCTATAACAGCTGAAACTTTAGGCAATAAAGTGCATCGTCTATACGATGTTGGAGTTGCAGGAATACATAGACTTTTATCAAATCAACACATTCTTCAAAAAGCACGTGTCATAATAGCTGTAGCTGGTATGGAAGGCGCTTTACCTAGCGTAATTGGCGGTATTGTAAGCTGCCCTATTATTGCAGTACCTACAAGTATAGGATACGGAGCAAACTTCAATGGCATTAGTGCGCTACTTTCTATGCTCAATTCTTGTTCAAGTGGAATCTCTGTAGTAAACATAGACAATGGTTTTGGTGCAGGATATATTGCTAATCGGATAAATAAAATGGAGAGCATCACATGAATATTCTCTATTTACAATGCCAAATGGGCGCCTCTGGCGATATGATAATGTCTTCTTTATTTGAGTTAATTGAAAATAAAAAAGATTTTTTAAACAAAATAAACAATTTAGGACTCCCAAATGTAAAAGTAACCTCAAAAGAGGTAATTAAGTCTGGTATTAAAGGCACACACATAGAAGTACTTGTCCATGACAAAGAAGAACATTTGCACAGCAAAAATCACTCTCATAAATCCACAAACTTAGGAACAATAGAAAATATAATAGAAAAGTTAAATATATCTAGAACAGTTAAAAAAAACTCTTTACAAATTTACAAAATTATTGCAAATGCAGAAGCTCATGTACACAATAAAAAAATCAATCAAATTCATTTTCATGAAGTTGGAAATCTAGACGCCATAGTAGACATTGTTGGCTCTTGTTTACTAATAGAAAACATTTCTCCTGACAAAATAATTGCATCTTCAATAAACTTAGGAAATGGGTTTACAAGTTGTATGCATGGTATACTGCCTGTACCAGCACCAGCAACAGCGTTCATATTAAAGGGTATACCAACATATTCAAACGCTCTAGATGGAGAGCTTTGCACGCCAACAGGTGCTGCAATTTTAAAATTTTTTGCTACTGAATTTAACACAATGCCAGAAATGATAATAAACAAAATTGGTTATGGGATAGGTACTAAAGATTTTAAAATCTTTAATTGTTTAAGAGCTTTCTTAGGCAAAATAAACACAAAAAGTTTAAACACTAACGAATCTATAACAAAACTCGAATGTAATTTAGACGACATGACTGGCGAATCAATAAGCTTTGCTACAAACACACTATTAAAAAGTGGCGCTTTAGATGTGTACACAACAGCAATACAAATGAAAAAGAACAGACCTGGCATTTTACTTACTTGCTTATGTAATGTTGATCAATCAAACTTTTTTGCAGACCTTATACTAAAGCATACTTCCACCTTAGGAGTTAGAATGTCCACATGCAAGAGGTATAGTTTGGATAGAAAAATTAGCAAAATTGCAACCCTATATGGGAATATCAATATAAAGATATCTAAAAACCTTAACATTGAAAAATCTAAAATAGAATATAATGATATAGCAAAAATAGCAAAACTAAAAAATATATCTTTTGATAAAACATTAAAAATTTTAAGAGAACATAATGACTCTTCAACAAAAATATGAACACTTAAAACAGTATTTGCTAAGCTTAGAAAGTGTAGCTGTAGCGTTTTCTGCAGGAGTAGACTCAACTTTTTTGTTAAAAGTAGCAAGCATTGTGTTAAAAGATAAAGTTGTTGCTATCACTGCAAAATCAGAATCTTTTCCTAAAAGAGAATTAAACCAAGCTATAGAATTTTGCAAAAATGAAAGCATAAAACATATAATATGTGTTTCGGAAGAATTAAATATTGAAGGTTTTTCAAAAAATCCTAAAAACCGCTGCTATTTATGCAAAAAAGAACTATTTACTAAAATATTAGATATTGCAAAAATTAATAATATTAAAAGTATAGTTGAAGGGTCTAACATTGACGACATCCACGATTATAGGCCAGGTCTTAAAGCTATAGAAGAGTTAAACATAAAGAGTCCTCTTAGAATTGCAAACCTTAACAAAGCAGACATTAGGGCACTCTCAAAGGAGCTAAACCTTAAGTCTTGGGACAAACCATCTTTTGCTTGTTTATCTTCTAGGTTTCCATATGGAGACTATATTACACCTCAACGTTTAAATATGATAGAGGCAGCAGAACAATTTTTATTAGATAAAGGCTTTAAACAAGTACGAGTAAGGTATCACAACAATCTAGCAAGGATAGAAATAGACGAAAATAGTTTTGGCATTTTTAACAATAAAAATCTTAGAGAAGAAATATACAACAAATTTAAAGCATTAGGTTTTACTTACATATCCATAGATATATTAGGATACCGCACAGGCAGCATGAACGAAACCTTATCACTTTAAGTGGGAGGACTTTGCTTTCCTAACACTTGATACCGAGAATATTCTTCCTGTGTTTGCTACAAAATTACATGAAAACATTATCTCCTAGAAACTAAAAGGACAAATCAAGATTATAAAGATTATCCTCTAGGAGGATACAATAATACAGATCAAGTCAGGTATTAAGGAAAAAGTAAGATTTCACTTATGAAAAAGTCAGGTTGAGGGGAGCCCAAATGGTCAAGTCAGATAAGAGACTATAAATATAGCTCTCTATTTACAGCTACTCACAGCTCTTTATCTACTTAATGGAAATTCTATTTTAAATTCTTTTAAAAATAGTTTGTTATAAATTTATTTTGTTTTTTAGTTCTAACAAATAATCTTTTAACTCTTTTGGTATTTTATCACCAAATTTTGCATAAAATTCTTCTATCATTACTATTTCTTTCTTCCAATCATCTTTATTTACTTTCAACAACTTTTCAACTATCTCTTTATCTATATCTAAACCTACTAAATCTAAAGACTCTAACCTCGGTAACAACCCGATTTCTGATTCTACAGCATCTACCTTACCTTCAATTCTATCTATCATCCATTTTATAATTCTTGAATTATCTCTAAAACCTGGCCACATAAACTTATCATCTTCATCTTTTCTAAACCAATTCACCATAAATATTTTTGGTAGCTCTTTTACTTTTTTACCTATATCAAGCCAATGTTGAAAGTAATCTCCCATGTTATAGCCACAAAACGGTAACATAGCCATAGGGTCTCTTCTTACTGCGCCAACTTTTCCAGTCGCAGCAGCAGTTGTTTCTGAGCCTATTGACGAAGCAATAAAAACACCACTTTTCCAATCTTTAGCCTCGTATACTAAAGGTATAGTATCTTTTCTACGCCCTCCAAAAATTATACCAGAAATAGGCACACCATAAGGATTGTCATATTCTGAAGAAAGCGTCGGACAATTGTAAATAGAAACAGTAAACCTAGAATTTGGATGTGCTGCAGACTGGCCTAAATCTTTACTGTATTTTCTACCTTGCCAATCTGTTAAATCAGAAGGAACCTCGTCAGAAACTCCTTCCCACCAAGGAGTGTTATCACTATTATTTACAGCTGTATTTGTAAAAAGAGTAGGAAAAAATTTATCATTCTTTAATGTTTTCATCATAACAGGATTTGTTTTCATTCCTGTCCCAGGAGCAACACCAAAAAATCCAGCTTCAGGATTAATTGCATAGAGTTTACCATCCTCACCTATATTAATCCAAGCAATATCATCACCTAAAGTCCAAACTTTATAGCCTTTAAGAACAGGCTCTAAAAGCGCAAGATTTGTCTTTCCACATGCTGAAGGAAACGCTCCTAAAAAATATGTTATTTTACCATCAGGAGCTTGTACACCTATAATAATCATATGTTCAGCAAGCCAACCTTCTTGTTTGCCTAAATACGAACCTATCCTTAAGGAATAACATTTCTTACCAAGTAAAGCATTTCCACCATAACCAGAACCAAAACTCATAACAAGATTTTCTTGAGGAAAATGCATTATAAATCTTCTATCTGGATTAACATCTCCTATAGAATGCATTCCTCTAAAAAAATCCGACGAAGTGCCTATTCTTTCTATTGCTTGCTTTCCAATCCTAGACATAACACGCATACTTAAAGCAACATAAATAGAGTCTGTCACTTGAACACAGTTTTTTGCATATCTTGATTTTGGCGTACCCATAACAAAAGGAATTACATACATTGTTCTTCCTTTCATTGCACCCTTAAAAAGATTATTCATTTTATTTTTAGCTTCATCCGGATTTAACCAGTTATTATTAGACCCTGCTTCTTCTTGCGTTGGAGTACATACAAAAGTTAAATGTTCTGTTCTTGCCACATCATTAGGATTTGAACTATGATGGTAAGAGTTTGGATACTCTTGCCAATTTAATTTTTTAAAAACAGTTCTTCCATCTATTGTAGACTTTTCAGCAAACTCTGCTAACCTTACAGCTTCTTCTTTGGTTCCATCCATTATATAAACTTCAGCAGGCAAAAAAAGTTCTCGCATTTCATTGATAAACGATTCTATTGATGTTGACATCTTTTAGTACCCCAGTATCTGTTCTTTTATACATTCTAAGCAAGTTTTAAACTTACTCCTATTAGGCCCAAACTTCTTTTTCTTCCTTCTCAACAATTACTTTTTTAGTAGGATAAATAGGCATTACTACTTCTTCTGGCTTAAACCAAAGTTTAATTTCTCTTTGAGCTTCTAAAGGATCTGAAGAGCAATGCACTACATTTTCATATACACCTTTTGTAGTTATTCTACCATAAGCCCCTCTTATAGAAACTGGGTCAGCTTCTTCAGGATTTGTTGCCCCTGCAATTTTTCTCATCCTTGCAATAGCATCTTCACCTTGATAAACAAAAGCCATAACTCTATCCCAAGGTTCTCCATATATTTTACCTTGAATATAGTCTATAAGCTCACCAAAAAAAGGTTTATCTTTAAGTTGTTGATAATGAGCTTTTGCCAATTCTTCATTTACCTTAACAGCTTTTGCGCCTATAATAAGCATTCTTGCTTCAGAAAGCTTGGTTAAAATATTTCCTGTTAGAGATTTTTTTAGTCCATCTGGTTTAATCAAAATCAAAAGTTGTTCAATCCCCATTAGTCGCTCCTTTTTTTAAAATTTATTTTTTGTTTAAAAGCTCTATAATATTTTGCTCCAGTAAAAAGTACACCAGAAATAACATATAAACTAAACAATATAAAAATGATGTTTTGTGGAAATGTTATTATAAGAAACAAAAGTACTATTATTAGAACTAATAATCTAAACGCTTTCGGTTTTGACAAATCCATTTTTTTAAACGATAAATATGTAATATTTGATACCATAAGTAAAGATAAAACTACTACAGTAACAGGCATTGCTTTAAAAAAGATAGGCATATTTTTCATAAGAATTGGAATTGTTTTAAATGTCAAATCTTGCCCTGGAGAAGCAATAAAAAGCTCATAACTTAACACAAAAGATATTAAAAGACCTGCAGAAGCTGGTGTTGGCAAACCAACAAAAGAACTACACACAATACCATCCTGAGCCTGAACATTAAATTTGGCAAGCCTTAAAGCACTACACACAACAAACAAAACAGCAATAGCAAGTCCAACTTTGCCCATAGAATTTAAAACAAGCTGATACATCATAACAGAAGGAGCAAGTCCAAAAGAAATCAAATCACCTAAAGAATCAAGTTGTACGCCAAACTCGCTAGTCGTTTTAGTAAACCTCGCAATTCTGCCATCAGTCATATCAAAAGCTATTGCAAATATTAAAAACCATGCAGCTTGACTAAAATTACCATTTATAGAAGATACTATAGATAAATAACCACAAGCAATATTTCCACAAGTGAACAAACTTGGCAAGATATAAATACCCTTTTTCAGCCTTCTATCCATGCTGACACTCTCCTAACCTGCTTAAAGTTGCAAAAATCGTTACACCTGAGACAGTTTTATCCCCAAACTTCACTTTAATATCTACATTTTTTGGCATGTGAATATCTACCTGAGAACTAAACTTTATTACTCCTATCTTATCTCCAGCTTCTAAAATATCACCTGGCTTAACCCAAGAAACACATCTTCTAGCCAAAATCCCTGCAATTTGTTTTACAATGTATCTGCCGTTTTCATTTTCTATTGTAATAATATTTTGTTCATTAACTATATGAGCCTGAGGGTCCATAGCTTTTAAAAATTTCCCGGGTTTATGATCTACACTTACAACTTTACCAGCAATTGGAGAACGCTGTAAATGGACATCTAAAACAGATAAAAATACCCTTACAACTTTTTCCATCTCATTTTCACTAACTTCTAAAACAGTACCATTGCAAGGAGAAAGAATTAACCCATCACCTTTTGTTATTTCTATATTTGGATCCCTAAAAAAATATAAACAAAATAAAGAAACCAAAAGAAATAAAAAACCTAAAATATTTGTTATAATTCCAGCATTAGAAAAAAACAAAATAAGACTTACAACAAATGTTGAAATAATAAAAACATACCCTTCTTTGACAATTTTCATTTTAAACACCTTTTTAGATTTTATTAATTTAACTTTAATATACATTTGCGACAAAAATACCCAAATAAGCTGACGACTAGTTCAACAATTTTACAAAAACACCAAATATGTGTCAAAAACATAAACTTTTTGATTGGCTTTGCCTTTATATTATTTCTCCTAAATTGACTCCTATAACACGAGTATCTGTTTGATCAACTCTAATGTTTCTTCTTTTTGCTGTATCTTCTAAAACTCATCAAGTCATTTTTGTAATTATTTTATATGATTTGCAAATTTAATGTAATATTTGTAAAATATTCTTGCTTTTAACACAACCCACTATTTAAAGCGTTCTTTGAAATCTTTTCTATACTTGCTTATATTTATAACTTGCTGTTTATCTTTATAACGGAGGTTTTAAATTTATGACAAAAACTCTTACCACCTCTTTTAAGAAAGCTTCTCTTCTCTTCTCTTCTCTTCTCTTCTCTTCTCTTCTCTTCTCTTCTCTTCTCTTCTCTTCTCTTCTCTTCTATCGTATTAATTCCTAACTGTCTGCTTGCTGATCAACGAATTGACATCACAAATTCTTCCACCTACACAGTCGCAGGAAATGGGATATCCACTTCCGGATTAAGTTATGGCGAGATTAGAGGCTCCTATGACTATCAGGGCCCTTGGACCGACCCTGACGAGTATGGCGCTTCTAATGATTCTAATAACAATACTATCATAATAAGTTCTTCTGTAAGTAAGGAGGTGTATGGAGGACTTAATTACCCGTTTCTTTCTACTTCTGTTGCTTATGGCGCTACCAATGTAGCTCTAAAATCCAGTATCGAAGCTTCTTCTAATACTGTTATCATTTATGGTGATTTAAATAATAATGAACTGTTTGGAGCTCGTTCTCTTTTAAGTTTTGCTCTATACAACATCTTTCCTACAGATAACCTCATTAATTCTATTTTCTCTTACTGTAATAACACAATAGAAATCAGCAGCTATACTAATGTCAAAGGCATCTACGGCGCTAATTTCTACCTAGATCCTAAGGACAACGTAACACTTACCTCTTCTATTTATCTTGATAATAATTATATACTTTTTAATAGTTCTGCTACGGTAACCGAGAATGTCTACGCTGCTTCCCTAGCTCTATATCAAGTGTCTGGAAGTAATTCCAATATTTTCAATCTAGCATATGTGTCCCTCTCTAATAATACTGTTGAAATTAAAGAGAATATCAATTGTGGTGCCATATCTACCGCTCGTTTGCACTTTGCTGAACTCTCTGACTCTCAGACTATAGAAGACCTCTCCATAACCAATAATAAAATTATCCTGTCTAAAGATGCCCTGGATCTATCTACCACTGCCCTCTCCGCTTACTTAAACTACTATAATGTGGATGTGAACAACGCTAATATCTCAAATAATACCCTTCAAATCAATAATGCTAAAAATGTTTTAGTAGGATCTATTCATAACTTCGATACTTTCTCATTTAATTTGCCTACCAATCTATCTAATTACAATACTATCCTTACTCTCATTAGTCAACCCCAAGAGGATAATATCCTAGTTGACGCTCACAAACTCTTTATATATAACTACGATCACCATACATCTACACTAACCGTTAACCTCATAGATGCTCTCAGCGCAGGGGGGCCTATAGATCTTTCAAATACCAATGGATCTTACCTCTACGATCATACTAGAACTCAACTAGAAGTCAAAAATAATAAGCTAATATTTACTTTTGATCCCACTATCGCCCCTTCACCAGCAG
>JAISOG010000012.1 GCA_031275795.1 Candidatus Endomicrobiellum incisitermitis | reverse complement strand
AAATGCCTGTGTCCCTATTGGTAATCTCTTCATTTACTCCCTCTCAACTATATATTTATTCATTAAGTATAACATTTTCGTTCATAACATATTAGACTTTTGAAGCATTAAGGACTGTTGCCCTGCTTATTGCATAGGCATCTAATGTTGATGCTAGACCAAATTGTTGATAATGCTCTATGACCCTTTTACGGTATTTGGCTTCTTGGCTTATTTGGCTTTCTGCTACTGCTTTTTGCAGCACTTTTATTGCCTGTTTTGCTCCAATTTTGTGGTAAATTTGAATATAGCTCATATTAGAACCTCAAAAATTTTGACTTTGTTAAAGGAATGATACCCTTCCTTTCTCAAAGGATTATATATTTTCAAAGTCTAATTTGTGTTTGAACTTTTACAAAGCACGTCTTAATCGATTGGAAAAATGACTTATAAACATACACCTAAAACTAACTGTTCCTGTGGCAAACGAAAATAGACCTATCAACTATTCTCTTAATTACTGTATAAAATATTAGCTAAGATTATTAAATTTATTCTTCATCTTCTTTTCGAGAAGAACGTTTTCTTAAAAGATGATTTAAAACTTTTTTCCTCAAACGTATAGATACAGGGGTTATTTCAACAAGCTCATCTTGGGCAATGTATTCTACAGCTTGTTCTAAGTTCATAACTCTAGGAGTGGTTAACGTTGGCGCATCGTCAGCACTTTTACTTCTCATATTAGTTAATTTTTTTAATTTACAAGGGTTTACAACCAAGTCATTTTCTCTAGAATTTTGACCTACTATCATTCCTTCATAGACTTCTACCCCAGGCCCTACAAAAAGTTGCCCGCTGACTTGTAAGTTATCTAAAGCATATGCTGTTGTTTTACCTTGCTCTTTTGCTATAAAAACTCCACTTATTCTTAAGTTTGAAACATTTACCTTAGGCATATAATCATAAAAACTATGATGCATAATACCTTGTCCACGAGTATTTGTTAAAAAATCATTTTTAAAACCTATTAAAGCTCTTGAAGGGATTATATATTCAAGTCTTATTCTATCTTCACTTTCACTTACCATGTTTTCTAACTTAGCCGATCTTTTCCCTACAAGTTCAAATACGATCCCTTGATATTGCCTTTCTATGTCTAAGGTTAAAAATTCCATAGGTTCACAGAGTTTGCCGTCAATTTCTTTGTATATAACTTCTGGGGAAGATACAGCAATTTCAAAGCCTTCTCTACGCATTGTTTCAATTAAAACAGTTAAATGGAGTTCTCCGCGTCCTGAAACTTTAAATTTTCCTTCGCCTTCTAAAGGTTCTATTTTTAGACCAACATTTGTTTGTGCTTCTTTTTCTAAGCGAGCTTTTATGTGCCTACTTGTTATAAATTTACCTTCTTTTCCAGCAAAAGGGGAATCATTTACTAAAAAAGTCATAGAAACTGTAGGTTCGTCTATAGAAAGTCTTGGCAGAGGTAAAATATTGTCTATATTACAAACAGTATCGCTAACTTGCACACCCTCAAGTCCTGCTATAGAGACAATATCGCCAGCTTGAGCTTGCTCTACTTCTTGCTTGCCAAGTCCACAAAATTTGTCTATACGTAGAGCTTTTGTGATTTTTGGAGAATTTACATTAGACTCATTTACAAGTGCTATAATTTGTCCTTTTTTTATTGTACCGTTTAAAATTCTCCCTATACCAACATTCCCTAGAAAATTATTATAATCAAGGATCGTTATTTGCATTTGTAGAGGTTTTTCTATATCAGCATCTGGAGGGGGAACATGTTTCAAAATAGTTGTAAAAACAGGTTCTATATCTGTACCTTTTTCTTCCATTTTTAAGCTAGCCCAACCATCTCTACCTGAAGCGTAAATTATAGGAAAATCTAGTTGCTCGTCATTTGCTCCAAGTTTCATAAACAAATCAAAAACATTGTCTATAGCTGTGCTGGCAATGGCGTTTGGACTATCCATTTTATTGATAACTACTATAGGTTTAAGACCTAACGCAAGAGCTTTTCTTAGAACAAACCTTGTTTGTGGCATAGGGCCTTCAACAGCGTCTATCATTAAAAGAGCGCCATCGACCATTTTTAATACTCTTTCTACTTCGCTACCAAAGTCTGCATGACCAGGAGTATCAACTATATTTATTGTAGATTCTTTATAATTTACGGAAGTACACTTTGCTAATATTGTTATACCTCTTTCCCTTTCAATAGGGTTTGAGTCTAACACCATATCTTGGGCTTGGTCATTTTTAACATTAAATTGCCCAGAAAATTTAAGTAGAGAGTCTACTATTGTAGTTTTGCCGTGATCTACGTGAGCTATAATAGCTACATTTCTTACATCATTTCTTTTCATAATAAATTAAAATACGACCATTGTTATACTAACAACAGGTCGTTTTTTGTTGCTCCTTTTTAAACAAACCCATTATACATTTTTTATATTGTTTTGTCATTTTGGTACATATGTGCTAAAATTATGTAGTGTGTGAATAATGAAAAAAATATCGAAAATTGATTTAATCTTAAATCGAGTACAAAAACCTGCAAGATACATAAACAGTGAACTAAACTCTTATAAACCAGATATGTCTGTAGACTTTTCTATTGTTTTGTGTTTCCCTGACATTTATGAAGTGGGAGCATCTAATTTAGGCTTAGAAATTTTATACCATTTAGTAAATGAAAAAAAATTAGCTAGATGTGAAAGAGTCTTTGCCCCAGACACTGATTTAGAAAATATTTTAAGACAAGAAAATTTAACTTTGTTTTCTTTAGAGTCACAAAGTGAAATTAAAAGTTTTGATATTTTAGGTTTTACGATTCAATATGAACTTGTCGCTACAAATGTGGTAAACATTTTAGATTTGTCTAACATTCCTATATTTGCAAAAGATAGAAATGAAAATGACCCTCTTGTAATTGCTGGAGGTCCATCTTTAACTAACCCTGAACCCTTTTGTGATTTTTTTGATTTGCTTGTTTTAGGTGATGGAGAAGAGGTTATAGAAGAAATAATAAATGTTTGCAAATTTTCTAAAAAACATAAGCTGTCTAGATTTGATACTTTAAAAAAGTTGTCTGAAATAGAAGGTGTATATGTACCGTCTTTTTATGATGTGCAATATAATACAGACAATACTGTAAAATCTGTAAAACCAAAATATGAAGGTTTAAAATCTGTTGTTAGTAAAAGACTTTTGAATCTTAACAATGCGTACTTTCCTCAAAAAAAGATAATTCCTTTTGTAGAGACTGTACACAATAGGTTAAATATAGAAGTTGCAAGAGGTTGTCCTGGCCAGTGTCGTTTTTGTCAAGCGTCTAAATATTATAGTCCTTTTAGGCAAAGACCTTTAGAAAAGTTGTTAGAACTAGTAAAAAGTGCAATATCAGCTACAGGCTTTGAAGAGGTCGTTTTTTCTTCTCTTTCGTGTAGCGATTACAAGCATTTGGACAAACTTTTAATTGAAACAAACAATTTATACAAAAAAACAAATTTAAACATTTCTCTCCCTTCTTTAAGATGTAATGATAAATCTCTTAAAATTGCACAATACATAAATAGAAGTAAAAGGCCTACTCTTACTTTTGCTCCAGAAGCGGGTTCTGACAGACTTCGTAACGTTATAGGTAAATACCTTTCTGAAAAACAAATAGTGAAAACTTTACTTACTGCAAACAGTATGGGGTGGAAAACTATAAAACTTTATTTTATGATAGGTCTTCCGACAGAAACTAGTGAAGATATATTAGGAATAGAACACATTGTAAAACTTGTAAAAAAAGAAGCTAAAAATTTAAGTTTTAATATAACAGTGTCTCCGTTTGTACCAAAATCTCAAACCGCATTTCAATGGGTTCCTATGGCAAGTGAAGATGCTATAAAAGAAAAGATAGATTTACTAAATAAGTTGCTTCCTGCAAATGTAAAAGCGCATAACCATAGAGCAAGTGTATTAGAGGCGTTAATTGCAAGGGGCGATAGAAAGCTTTCTAAAGTAATTTATAAAGCTTGGGAAAAAGGTGCAAGGTTTGACCAATGGGCAGACAAGTTTGGTAACAGTATTTGGGCTCAATCTTTAAAAGAATGTAATGTGGATTTAAACTTTTATGTTTACAGAAACAGAAATTATGATGAAGTGTTTCCTTGGGATCATTTATTTTTTTGCGTTTCAAAAGAGGATTTATATAAAGACTACATAAAGGGTATAAATGAAACTGCAGATGTTACTATAAAATCTTTTGACAAAGTTGGATGTGTTTTACCAGAACATTATGAGGAACCTAAAACTCAGGTGACTGCTCCTGTTGTGCGATTACTTCTTCGTTTTGCTAAAAAAGGAATGATAAAATATATATCGCACTTGGAACAAATAGAAGTTTTTAGGCGCTCAGCAAGGCGTTCAGGTTTGCCGATTGCTTTTACTAGTGGGTTTAGCCCTCAAGTAAAATCTTCTTATGGGCCTCCACTTTCTATAGGACAAGAAAGTTCTAGTGAATACATAGAATTATATTTTACTGAGAATATTAGTACTAAAATTGTAAAACTTGCAATATCTAAAGTTTTACCTGAAGGCTATAATTTGCTTAACGTAAAAAAAATGCCATTGTTATTTCCGTCAATAGATAGGCTTGTTAACGTGTCAGAATACAAAATTAAAGACATAATTGTTTCTCAAAAAGAGATAGATGAATTTTTATCGCAGGATGAGATTGTTATAATTAAACAAAAAAAAGATAAAATTATAACGATTGATGCTAAACCTTTAATAAGGTTATTAGAAATAGAAAGTGGCGATTTAATATTGCAACTTCGGTTTGGAAGTGGTAAAACAGTTAAACCAGAAATGGTTTTGGAGAAACTTTTAAAATTAAAAACAGGCGAACTTAAGGTTTATAGTATTAAAAGAACTGCTTTATATATTGAAACATCTAATGGTACAATGTATGAACCATAAATTTTAAATAGGAATATTTGTTAAGTGAAAAAAGAGATAGTAGTTAACAAGGGTTTAGAAGAAACAAGAGTGGCTGTTTTAGAAGATGGCAAACTTTTTGATTTGTTTATAGAAAGAAGGGAATCTGAGAAAATATTAAATAATATTTATAAAGGTACAGTACAAAATATTGTGCCAGCTCTTGGTTCTGCTTTTGTTGATATTGGTTTTGGAAAAAGTGCTTATTTAGCAGTCGATGATATAGTAGCTCAAGGAGAAGAAAAAAACATTGAAAATATGATTAAAGTCGGGCAAGAAGTTATGGTTCAAGTGTATAAAGAACCTATAAGCACAAAAGGTCCTAAAGTAACAATGGATATTTGTCTGCCCGGAAGACTTTTAGTGTATATGCCTTTTAGTAACAATATAGGTATATCCAAAAATATTGAAGATAAACAAGAATATGATAGGTTAAAAAGCATAGTTTGTAAAATAAAGAAAGATATCCCTGGCGGTATAATAGTAAGGACTGAAGCTGAAGAGGCAAGTGAGCAAGAAATAGAGGCTGAAATAAAATACTTAGAAAGACTTTTGGCTTCTATAGTTGCAAGGTTTAAGAGTGTAAAGCCCAGGGGTATTGTACATAAAGATTTGGGGGTAGTATTTCAAACAGTAAGAGACTACTTTTCAGAAGATGTTATTATGATGCACATAGATTCAAAAAAAGAGTTTAAAAATGTTTGTGATTTTGTAAAAACAGTGTTGCCAGAATTCATAGATAGAATTTTACTTTATGATGGAAAGAAGCCTATTTTTAAAGCGTATGGAATTGATGAAGAAATAAAAGTGCTTCAATCAAATAAAGTTCGTTTAAAGTCAGGAGGATATCTCATAATACAAGAGGCAGAATCTCTTTGTGCGATAGATGTCAATAGCGGAAAATTTATTGCTAAAAGTTCTCAGGAAGATACTGCCTTGATTACGAATTTAGAAGCTGCTGTAGAGATAGCAAGACAGTTAAGACTTAGAAATATTGGTGGGATTATTGTTATAGATTTTATAGATATGAAAAAGTCTGCAAATAGGCACAAAGTTTTAGAAAAGTTGCGTGATGCTGCAAAAGGTGATAAAGCTAAAATAAAGATTTGGCCAATAACAAAGTTGGGTTTAATAGAGATGACTCGTCAAAGAAAAAGAGAGTCTTTATTTTCTCTTTTGGGAGAAGTTTGTCCTACATGCAGAGGGTTAGGGCTAGTGCTTTCTAAGGAATCTATTTTTATTAATGTTTGTAATGAGATAGCACAATTACATGTTCATAGTTATCATGGGAAAATTAAAATTAAGCTAAATCGCGATATTGTGGACTATTTTAGAGAAAAAATGCTAAGACTTAAAGAAATATTTAATGCAGATTTTGAGATCAAAGCTAGTCTGGAAATTCCTAGAGAAGACTATGAAATAATTTTTGAGTAATTTTAAAAACCTTCTATTTCTATATCTAAATCTTGTTTTCTTATGTCTGAAGAACTTATATTAAAATATTGTGTAGGAGCAGTCCCTTTTTTAAATGCTTCAATAAATGCACCCTCTGTTTTGCTTAAAGCTAGAAGGCCTGTTGAAGGGTCAATTAATGCCCAATCGATGTCTGCTGGTTCTGCAAAATCTAAAATAGGTTGTCCTTCTAGTGCGCCTTTCATAAAATTTGTCCATATAGGACAAGCTATTACACCACCTGTAACTCTGTCCCCTAATGTTATTGAACGGTCGTCATAACCTATCCACACGCCTGCAACAAGTTGAGGAGTATATCCTATAAACCATGCATCGCTGGGACCATTTGTAGTCCCAGTTTTTCCTGCACACGGTCTTCCTAACATTTTTGCTTGCCAACCACTACCTTTTTCTATTACTGCTTTAAGCATGTTGGTTAAAACAAAGCAAGTTTGCGAGGAAAGAACTTCCTTTTGTTGAGGTATATTTTCTTCTAAAATTTTTCCGTCTTTATCTGTAATTTTTACTATAATGTAAGGTGTAGTTTTAATTCCGCCTGATGCAAAAACTGCAAAAGCGCTTACCATTTCTTGTAATGTTACATCGCTTGAACCTAAAGCCAGTGAGAGAGAGTTTGATAATGGAGTTGTTATTCCTAAATTTCTTGTTGATTGTATAACTTTTATTGGTGTTACTTTCATTATAAGTTCTACTGCACAAGTGTTAATAGATAAAGCAAGAGCTGTTCTTAATGTAACTTTTCCTCTATATTTTTTGCCATAGTTTGTAGGTACCCAAACCTTATTTGTGTTTATTAAGTCGTCTTCAGGTACTATTTCAGCGACTGTTTCAAGAGCAGTTATATCTCTTGAAACTAAGTCCCAAGCATTGTTTTTATAAACAAAGACTAAAGGTGCATCTTCAAGTATTGTTGCAGGTGTAAATCCTTCCTCTATTGCTGTAAGATATACAAAAGGTTTAAATGCTGATCCAGCTTGTCTTTTTGCTTGGATTGCTCTGTTAAATTGAGATTCTTTAAAATTGCGTCCTCCAACCATGGCTCTTATTGCACCATTTTTGGGGTCAACTGCTATTAATGCTCCTTGTATTTTTACTAGTTCTTTGTTTTCTTTTTTGAAAACTTTAACTTTCTCTTCGTCAAATTTTGTTAAAGCTTGTTCAATAGCTTTTTCTGCAGAAATTTGTGCTTGTATATCAAGAGTTGTATATATAGAAATTCCTGAGTTAAACAAAATATCTATTCCATATTTTGGTTCTAACATTATTTTTAAAAACTCCATAAAATAATGTCCTTTTTCTTCTTTTATGTTTACAGTTTCTTTAGATGGAAGTGGTTCCTTTGAAGCTTGTTCTTGTTCTTCTTTGCTGATATAGCCTAACTCATACATTTTAGAAAGAACGATGTTTCTTCTTGCTAAAGCAGCTTTTGCATTTTTAAATGGGTTATAGTAATTTGGAGATTTTGGAATTGCTGCAAGCATTGCGCATTCTGCAAGGTTTAAATCTTTTATATTTTTATTAAAATATTTTTCTGCAGCTACCTCTACTCCGTGTGAGCCACTACCAAAATATATTTGGTTTATGTAAAACTGCAATATTTCTTTTTTAGAATAATTTTTTTCAAGGGATAATGTTAAAAGCGCTTCTTTTATTTTTCTTATTAAGGTTTTGTCTCTAGTTAAAAATATGGTTTTTGCAAGTTGTTGAGTAATTGTGGAACCACCTTCTGAAACTTTACCTTTTAGTAATATTTTACAAAAAGCTCTAAAAATACTTTTTATAGAAATTCCCCAATGTTTAAAAAAGTCGTTATCTTCTATAGCTATGAAAGCATTTTGCAAATTTAAAGGTATGTCATTTATTGGTATTAGGACCCTTCTTTCTGTAAATAGTTCTGCTATTAAATTGTTGTCTTTATCATAAACCTTTGTAGATAAGTTTGGGGTATAATTGCCAAGTTGTTGTATTGATGGAAGATTATCTATAAAATTTGTAGTTATTTTACCTAAAACTAATATAAATAATGCGACGATAATTACAACTATAAAAAATTTAAAATAAGAGGTAGTTTTAGTCTCACTTTGTTTCATATTTGAGAGATTATACCCATTTTTGATTTCAGGTGTCAAATTTAGTAAAATCCTCCTTTGTCAAGTCCTGTACTCTTTCCCAGGAGGTACTTCTCAATGCAAGCTGTTATTATGGCCGGTGGCTTTGGTACAAGATTAAGACCTATCACATGTTGTTTGCCAAAACCTATGGCTCCAGTAGCAAACAAACCTATGCTTTGCCATATAGTCAACCTTTTAAAAAAGCACGATTTTTTAGATTTAACAATGATGTTATATTATCAGCCAGAAACTATTAAAAATTATTTTGAATATGGTAAAGATTTTGGAGTAAACATAAAGTATATAAGACCAGAATCTGATCTTGGTACAGCAGGTAGTGTTAAGTTTGCAAGCCAAAACATAAAAGATACTTTTTTGGTAATATCTGGAGATATTTTAACAGACTTTGATTTAAAAAAGGCTGTAGATTTTCATAAAAGCAAAAAAGCTCTTGTTACAATAGTCCTTACAAGAGTGAATAATCCTTTACAATTTGGGGTAGTAATAACTTCTAAAGATGGTAGAATTGAAAGGTTTTTAGAGAAACCTTCCTGGGGTGAAGTTTTTTCAGATACAGTAAACACTGGGATTTATATTTTAGAGCCGGAAGTGTTTAATTATGTTCCAGATATGTCTTTTGATTTTTCTAAAGACTTGCTTCCAGCATTTTTAAAGGAAAATAAGGCTTTGTATGGATACATTGCTGATGGCTATTGGAAAGATATTGGCAATAGCGATGAGTATAGATTTGTTCATTACGATATATTAGATGACAAAGTTAAAGTTGATATAGATTGTAAGAAAGTAAAAGTTGGACAAAATGAGATATTAGTCGGCAAAAATGTGTCCATGGGCAAAAATGTTGAAGTAGATGGGCAAGTAATTTTAGGACATAATGTTACTATTGCAGATAATGTAGTTTTATCTCGTTCTGTTATAGGTGATAATACTAAAATTGCGCAGGGTTCAGAAATTTTAGGTTCTGTGTTGTGGAACAACGTTACAATTGGGCAAGACTCAAGAATTAAAGAAAATGTTATAGGAACTTCTACAAAAATAGGCGATAGAGTTGTAGTTCAGGTTGGGACGATAGTTGCAGATGAATGTATAATAGGTAATGATGCGGTTGTTAGGACAAATTTAAGAATTTGGCCTCATAAAGTTATAGGTGCAGGGGCAATACTTTCAAGTAGTTTGGTTTGGGGTGAAAGATGGAATAAAGCTTTATTTAATGCTTGTGGTATAAGTGGGTTAGGCAATGTAGAGATTACTCCAGAATTTGCTGCAAAAATAGGCTCTGCATATGGAGCTTATATAGGAGAAAGTTCATATATTATTGTTTCACGAGATGAACATCCTGCATCTAGGATGATAGAAAGAGGTATTATTTCTGGATTACTTTCTGCAGGTATAGAAGTTGGCGATTTAAGAGGGCTACCAATACCAGTTGTAAGGTATGAAATTGGCAATGAGGGTGAATCTGGTGGAATATATATAAGACAATCTCCTCGTGATGGAAGGTCTGTAGATATAAAGTTTTTTAACAATAAAGGTGCTGATATTTCAATAAGTCAAGAAAAGGCTATAGAACAGTTATTTTTTAGAGAAGATTTTAGACGTGCAACCATGGACTCTATTGGAAAAATAACAGTCCCTCCAAGAGCTTTAGATTATTATAAAACAGGTTATTTAAATGCTATAAATGAAGAAGTTATAAAAAAGTCTAAATATAAAATTGTTATAGATTATGCTCATTCTTCTTCTTCTATGATATTTCCAGCTATTTTGGGTGACTTGGACGTGAATGTTGTTGCGTTGAATGCGTTTATTAATTCTTCAAAAAATACTAAATCTTATGAGGAATTTGCAAATTCTTTAAACCAGCTTTCAGATATTGTTACAACTTTAAAAGCAAATGCTGGTTTTTTGATAGATTCTGGTTCTGAAAAAGTGTTTTTGGTAGATGAAAGAGGCACTATTTTACATGACGATGTTGCAATGCTTGTAGTGTCTTATCTTGTAATGAGAATTAATAAAGGTAAAAATGTTGCAATTGCTGTTCCTATAAATGCAACTTCAACAATAGATGAGCTTGCTAAACAGTTTGGTATAAAAGTTAAAAGGACTGCAACAAGTTCAAGAAATATAATGACTTATGAGAAAAATTCAGAAGTTGTTTTAATATGTGACAGTATGGGTGGTTTTATATTTCCTGAATTTCAAAATGCTTTTGATGCAATGTATGCTATAGGCAAAATAATGGAAATGATGTCGCAAGAAAATTTATCTCTTAGTAATATAAGCAAGGAGATTCCATATTTTGAAGTGTTACATAGAACAGTCCCGTGCTCTTGGGATAAAAAAGGGCAGACAATGCGTAAAGCTTTAGAAGAAGTTAAAGATAAAAAGCACGAGCTTGTTGATGGCGTTAAAGTATATACAAATAACGGTTGGGTACTTTTGGTGCCAGATACTAATGAGGCCCTGTTTCATCTTTGGGCAGAAGCAAAAGAGAAAACGACAACGTTAGGATTGCTTGAAATATATTCTGAAAAAATTAAAGAATGGCAAATTTAAAAGAGGAACATAACAATGATAAAATTTGGAACTTCGGGTTGGAGAGGAATTATTGCTAAAGATTTTACATATGATAATGTAGCTATTGTTTCTCAGTCAATTGCAAATGTTATTAATGAAGAGTACAAAAAATGTCAAGCCAGTGTTGTTATAGGTTATGATACAAGGTTTATGGCTGAAGATTTTGCAAAAGT
Organism: Candidatus Endomicrobiellum incisitermitis; assembly: GCA_031275795.1. Lineage (GTDB taxonomy): Bacteria > Elusimicrobiota > Endomicrobiia > Endomicrobiales > Endomicrobiaceae > Endomicrobiellum > Endomicrobiellum incisitermitis. The sequence goes on along the minus strand of JAISOG010000012.1, from coordinate 23,333 downwards.
AGCAGCTGAAATTTTTACAGGAAATGGTATTAAAGTGTTGTTTTGTAAAAGAAGCACTCCAACTCCAGTTATAGCTTACGATATTGTAAACTCTAAACTTGCAGGTGGTATAAATTTTACTGCAAGTCATAACCCTTATCAGTATAATGGTTTAAAATATTCTCCTTCTTGGGGCGGTTCAGCTTTGCCAGAGACAACAAAGAAGATAGAAAAATATTGTACCTCTTTAAAAAGCAAAGATATAAAATACATTCCTTTTGAGACAGGTGTTAAAAGTAAAATTATAGAAATGCATAATCCTAGCAGTGCTTATATTAAGAAAATAAAAGAACTTGTTGATTTTAAAGCTTTAAAAAAATCTAAAATAAAAGTTGCTGTTGACGTTTTACATGGTACAGGTAATGGCTATTTGGATACTTTACTTGATATGGCAGGAATTAAAAATACTACAATAAATAAAAATAGAGATGTAATGTTTAATGGCGGAGCTCCAGAACCTTCAGAAAACAATCTTAAAGAATTAATTAATTTGGTAAAGAAAGAATCATATAAATTAGGGTTTTCTACTGATGGTGATGCTGATAGATTTGGTGTTATAGATTCAAATGGAACTTTTATAACTCCAAATCAGGTTATATCACTTTTGCTGTATCACTTACATAAAACAAGAGGGTGGAGTGGAATTGCAGTAAGGAGTGTTATGACTACGCACCTTATAGACAAAATTGGAGCAAAAATAGGTGTTGATGTAAAAGAAACGCCTGTAGGTTTTAAATATATTGGCAATATTGTGACAAATAATCCTAGTGAGTTTATAATAGGAGGGGAAGAGTCAGGAGGTCTTACAATTAGAGGACATGTCCCTGAAAAGGATGGTATTTTAGCTTGTCTTTTAGTTGCAGAAGCTGTTGCAATGAGCAAAAAGTCTCTGACGGAGCTTTTAAAAGATATCAAAAAAATTAGTGGAGAAGTTTTAACTTCAAGATTAAATTTTCGTTTAGACTCGCAAACTATGGAAGCTTTTAAAGTAACTTTAAAAGCTAAAGTTCCGAATAGTTTTGCTGGTATAAAAATTAAAAAACATGTAAATATTGATGGTGATAAGTTTATTTTAGATGATAATAACTGGATAGGTTTTAGGTTCTCAGGTACAGAACCTATTGTTAGATTATATTCAGAATCTGACTCTCACATTAAGCTCAATAAATTATTAAAAGCAGGGAAGGATTTTGTGTATGGAAAATGAAAAACAGAATAGAAGTTTAGGTAAGTTAAAAACATATCTAATTACAGGGCTTGTTGTAGTGATTCCTGTTTGGCTTACATATTTTGTAGTAGCTATTATTTTTAAGTGGGTAAGTAATTTTACTTTCCCTATTGTAAAATATTATATTGTAGATAAGTATTGGGTAGTCATTATAGCAAAAACTTTAAGTTTTTTTGCTTCAATTTTAAGTATACTGCTTTTAGGTTTTATAGCTAACAGAGTTTTTGGTAAAAGAGCATTAGCTTATATAGAAAGTCTTATAGAAGAAATTCCTGTTTTGGGCACACTATATTCTTCAGCTAAGAAATTTATAGGTTTTCTTTTTGGTACAGACAGCAAAAAAAGTTTTAAACAAGTTGTTTTTGTTTGTTACCCCAAAAAAGATATGTATACTGTAGCCTTTTTAACTGGAGAACAAAATATTGGCGATAAGAAATATTTATGTGTGTTCATGCCAACAGCACCAAACCCAACAACTGGATTTTTATTGTTGTGCCAAGAAGAAGATGTAATTTTTTCAGATTATACAGTAGACAAGGCTTTTCAATTTATTATTTCTGTTGGTATAGTAAACATGGACGAAACACATGGGAGAAAAATAAAAAAGGTAAAAAGTAAGGAGATCAATAGTTAATGAATTATAAAGCGCCGCGAGGGACTCATGATATATTTGGAGTTAATGCTTTAAGCATGAGTATATTTGAACAAAAGTCTAAACAGATTTTTGCAAAACATGGTTTTGAAGAAATTAGAACTCCTATTTTTGAAGATGCATCTTTATTTACAAGGTCAATAGGGCAAACAAGTGATATTGTAGAAAAAGAAATGTACATTTTTGAAGATAAAAAAGGTAGAAAGTTAGCGCTTCGTCCAGAAGGTACAGCTTCTATTGTAAGATCATATATTGAGCATGGTTTTGATATTTCTAACCCTGCAGGCAAATTTTTTTATATTGGAGAGATGTTTCGATACGAAAGGCCTCAAACTGGCAGATATCGACAATTTCATCAGATAGGTGCTGAATTTTATGGAAGTGTATCACCAAGTGCAGATGCAGAAATTATTTTACTTGCTTGTGATATTGTTTCTTCTGTTGGGATAAACCAAATAAATATAAACATAAATTCTTTAGGTTGCCAAAAATGTAGACCATTGTTTAGAAAAGCATTAGTTAATTATTTTAGTTCTTTTGATGACTTGTGCCAAGACTGTGTAAGAAGACTTAAACTAAATCCTTTAAGACTTTTAGATTGTAAAGTTGATACGGATAAATTTATAAATGTACCTGAAATGGAACATTTTTTATGTAGTGAGTGTAAAGATCATTTTGATTTGGTACAGGCTTTACTTAAAAGTGCAAATTGTGATTATGTGGTAGACTCAAAATTAGTAAGAGGTCTTGACTATTATACAAGGACTGTTTTTGAAATTCATTCTAATGTGCTTGGTTTACAAGATGCTATTGCTGCAGGTGGACGTTATGATAATTTAGTTAAAGAGCTTGGTGGGCAAGATAGGCCTGCTGTAGGCTTTGCTGTTGGGTCAGAAAGAGTGTTAATGGCTGCTCAAAACAGTGGCTTTTTTAAGACTTTAAATAAAAGTGAAAAGATTTTTATAGCTATAGCAGATCAAGAGCTTTTTAGTGAAGCCTTTTCTTTTTCTATAAAGTTGACAAGAAATGGTTTAGCTGGAAATAACAATATTTCTGTTTTTGGTCCATTAAATAATAAAAACTTAACTTCACAATTAAAATTTGCAGATAAAATTGGTGTTTCTAAAACAATAGTTTTTGCAAAGACAGAGTTTCAAAAGGGCAAAGTATTAATAAAAAACATGCAAGACAAAACACAAACAGAAGTTTTAATAAACAAACTACAATAATTTGTTGTCATCTAAGATAAATATCAGTTTAGTATCTATAAATCTTCTTTTTTCCTTAAACTCGAGGGCATCAGGTTTTAAACAACAAATATACAATTTAATTTTTTATTTTAGAGATTAACTTAGAAAGTCTAGCTTTTTGGTTAGAAGCAGCATTATAGTGAACAACGTTTTTTTTAGCAGCTTTATCACAGACAGAAAAAGCAATAGCTAACTGCTCTAAAGCAAGTTTAACATCGTTACTTTTTACAGCTTGCTCAACTTTTTTTATTGAAGTTTTAATCTTGCTTTTAATGCTAATATTTCTTTGAGTCCTTTTATCAGTTTTCCTAACTTCTTTAAGAGCAGAAGTATGTCTACCAGTTTTAAGTTTTGCCATTTACTTTGTCCCTCCTAATGTTTGTGTTGATTATACTTAAAATTTTACAATATAGTCAAATTTGTGTACCATACATACCCGATACATAATATTTACAATATATCTTTTTGTTTACTCTCCCTTTATGTTTGTTGTAGAGGGAAAATTAATTAAATTAGAGGTAAAATATATGAGAAATATTATTTTTTTTGCTTTGCTTTTTGTTTTTTCTTCTAGTTTTTGTTTTTCAACTGATCTTTACCACTATCAAATAGAGAACGCTCAAAAGAGTTTTAAAGAAGGAAATTTCTCTAAGAGTATTGAGATATATGAAAGTTTAATAAAAATAGAAAAAGTACAAGATCCATACATTTATTATAATCTTTCTAATGCTTATTATAGGAATGGGGATCTTGGTAAAGCAATATTAAATATAGAAAAGGCATTAAAGCTTGCTCCTAGAGATAAAGAAATAAAAAATAATATGCAGTTTCTTTACAGTGTTGTAGGGCATAATCAAGAACGGACTATAAAAGATACTTTTTTAAAACATTTTACTTTAAATGAGATAACCATACTCACTTCTATATTGTTAGTTTTGTTTCTTTGTGTTTTGTCTTTATTTATTATAAGAAAAATTTCAATGGTTAAACATTTTATCGTATTTCTTGTATTAGTTTTGTTTCTTTGCAGTTGTATTTTAGCTCTTAAAGGTTGCCAGGAATTTACGCTAAAAGAAGCTGTCATTTTATCTTCTGTTAGCATAAGAAGTGGGCCTGGAGACAATAACCCTGAAATATTTACTGTGTCTGAAGGGAAATTGGTTAATATACTAGCTCAAAGTGGTGATTGGATTAATATAAAATTTAAGTCAAACAAAAAAGATTTAAGTGGTTGGATACGTAATAGTGATGTAGGAAACATAAATGAGTAAAATTGCTATATTTGGTGGATCGTTTGACCCTGTACATAAAGCTCACATACAAATATCAGAAGCGGTGTTAAAAACATTTAATTTAAAGAAGTTGATTTTTGTTGTAGCCTATACCCCTCCTCATAAAGATAAACAATACGCAAACGTTAAAGATAGAGTAGAGATGTTAAGGTTAGCTACTAAAAATTTGAACAACGTTGAAGTTAGTTTATACGAAGCAGAAAAACAAAGTATAGTGTACTCGTATCAAACGTTAGATCATTTTCAAAAGATGTACCAACTAGATGAAATATGTATGGTTATAGGTTCAGATTCTTTAGCTGATTTGCCTACTTGGAAAAATATAGATTATTTAGCTAGCAAGTATAAGTTTATAGTTGCTAGAAGACCAGGTATTTGTGTAAATTCAGATACGAAATATTTGGACAGATGTATTTTTGTATATAAAGAAATAGCAAATATTTCTTCCAGTTTAGTAAGATGTTGTTTAAAAAATAATAAACAAGAAGCCTCAAAGATGTTGTGTGCAAGTGTTTACAATTACATAATAGAAAATGGGTTGTATAAATGAATAGAAGTTTGGAAAAACAAATATTTGACTATTTATGTGACCATTTAAGCCCTAGTCGCTTTGAACATTCTTATAATGTTGCAATGCTTGCTGGAGAACTTGCGTTAAAAAATAATGAAAATATTTTAAATGCGCAAATTGCTGGACTTTTACATGATTGTGCAAAGAATCTAAATGGTAAAAAACTTATAAGTCTTTTAACAACACAAAAAGATGTAAAATTTTTTTTAAATTTATACAAATTTTCTCCAAACTTACTTCACTCTTTTGCAGGTGAGATTGTTGCAAAAAAAGAATTTAAAATACAAAACAAAGACATTTTAAATGCTATAAAAAACCATTCTTTAGGTAGACCTAATATGAGCAAATTAGAAAAAATAGTTTTTATTGCTGATTTTTGCTCTAAGGATAGAAAATTTAAAGGAACTAAGAGTATTTGTTGTTTAGCTAAAGAAAATTTAGATAAAGCTTTTATAAAGGTACTTCAAAAAAAAATAAACCATATTATTTCTAGTTATGGTTGGCTATGCGTTAGAGCTATAGATACTTGGAATTTTTATGTTTGTAAAGATAAGTAAAGCAATAATTGTTGTATCAATACTATTTTTGGTAGTAGTATTTACTTTTTATCTTTTTTATAAAACTTCATTTGTTATTAAAAAAATTAACAATACCGACACTATAACTTGTTCTGTATTGTTGTACAGTAGAGGAAATGTTTTGCCTAATCTTTTAAATTGTTATCAGGTAACTTATAATAAAAACTATAATTGTTTAAAAGTTTTATCAATAAATACAGATATAGTTTTGTTGAGAAAATATAAAAAATCAAAGAGCTTGAAAAATTTCTTTTATGAAAATTTAAATAAAGGTTTGGAATCTTCTATAGAAAATTTTTATATAGGCTTAAGTGAACTTCTTAAAGGTTATAAAAAGAGTGATTTTTATATTAATATGAGTTTTGAATCGTTTCTTTTAATGATGGCTGACAAGGATTTAAATCGGATGATTTTAGAAAATAACTTTTCAAATAAAGATTTAAAATCATTAAATAATTTAGATGTTCTAGAACGTACGTTAAAACTTATACCCTACAAGGCAATTAATGTTTTTAAACAATATAATTTAGTAAATACAAATATTCCAAAAATGTCTTTTTTAGCATTACTTACAAAGTTTACAACAAAAAGCCCTTTAATTATGTTTTGTGACCTTCCAGTTAAATATACAACAAGCCGAGTTGAGCTTGATGTACAAAATGCGGAAGAATTTTTAAATAAAGTCTATTATGTTGATATAGATGCTGATTATAACAACAAAAATTGTTTTGTTGACATTAAAAATGCTTCAGGGAAACCTCGTATGGCTCAAAAAGTTACATGGTTATTAAGAGAAAATAAATTTGATGTTTTAGATTGGAGCAATTTTAATACAGTTTATAAAAGAACATTAATAAAAGATTTTAAAGGTAATTTTATAAAATGTTTAGATGTTGCTAGGATATTAAAAACGGGTAAAATTTTAATTTCTTACAATAATAAAGTATATTATGATATAAGTGTTTATGTTGGCCAGGATTGTAATATATACGATGATTTTGATAAAGCCGGAGGAAAAGGTGTCAAAAATTGATTTTTATAAACTTGCTTTGCAAGCTGCAAAAATAGCAGAAAGTAAAAAAGCTGTTGATACAGTTATTTTAGATATACAGAAATTAACAACTGTAGCAAACTATTTTGTTATAACTACTGCAGAATCTAGGTCGCAAATAAATGCAATATGTGATGAAATTGAAAAGCAATTTAAGATAAGTGACTTAAAACCATTAAGAAGAGAAGGTGTTTCTAGTTCGTCTTGGAGAGCTATAGATTTTGGCGGTATTATTGTGCACGTAATGTCTCCAGCAATAAGAACTGCATATTCTTTTGAGAAATTGTGGGACAATGCAGATATTGTAGAACTTGAAGAAACAAAAAATAAAGTTGTTAAGAAAACAGTAAAAAAGAAATCTGCTTTATTAAAAAGTAAGGCAAAGAACAAATAATTTATTTGTTCTTTGCCTCTTGTGCCCAAGATTTGCGGATATATAAAGGCTTTACTTTAGTATAACTTAAATTGTTTGTGGATTTGTACGCTAAAGCGGCTAGTACGCTTGCTTTAGGCATGTGCATTATCTCTGGCAAAGATACACTTAAACTTCCTAATTCTTTTAATAATTTTTCTTTATAAACTATAGAGGTGCTTCCTATTACAATAATTTTGTTATTATATTTTTTTAGACTTTTAATAAATAAGTCTATATTTTTTATAATGATTTTCTTACCTTGTTTAATGAAAACCTCGTTCCTTAGAGCATCAATAGATGCTATTATTTTTATACCTTTAATCTTTGGTAAAGAAGCTTCTAATATAGATAATGTATCAATTGCCACTATAGGCTTGTTTAATATTTGTGCAAACGTTTTTATGGCGGCCATAGCCACTCTTATCCCTGTAAAACTGCCTGGCCCTAAAGATAGAGCAAATTTATCTATACTTTCAAAAGAATTGTTTGTATCTTCTAACACTCTTTCTACAGCAGTGATAATAATTTCAGAATGTATATGACCATATTCATAATAAAAAAACGCTATAGTTTTACTGTTTTCATTTAAGGCAATACTAAAAGTTTTTCCAGACGTTTCTATACTTAAGATTTTCATTTTTTCTTCTCTATTGTAATTCTTCTTTTATTTGTTAAGTTTTCAATTTTAATGTTCCAATGATTTTCATTTTGTGCGTCAATAAGTCTTTGAGGCCACTCTATTAAAGATATATTATCACTATAAAGATACTCTTCTATACCGATGTCAAAAATACTTAACTTATTTAATCTGTATAAATCTAGATGAAAAAGTTTTAAATTATCAAAAGCTTGGTATTCATTTACAATCATAAAGCTAGAACTTCTGGCAAAGCCTTTGTTTCCAAAAAATTTTGTTATACCTTGAGTAAAAGTTGTTTTACCGCTACCCAACTCTCCATTTAAAAAAACAATGTCACCACTTTTTAATACAGAAGCAAACTTTTTTGCTAAGTTTCTTGTTTCTTGAGGAGTTTTTGTTATAAAAGCTTTATTTTTAAAAGTGTTTAAAGCCGCAATATTTGAGTTTTTGTTTTTTACCATTATAAAAATATTTTACCTTTGTACCAGCAGTAATTTTACCTATATACGTAATACTAGGAACTAATTTTTTTACAATTTTTGCTTTTAATTTTGGCACAGTAAATACTAACTGGTAATCTTCTGCTCCAAACAAAGCAAACTTTAAAATTTGTTGGTTGTTGTTGAACACTGCTTTTAAGTTTTTTGAAATAGGTATTTGCTCTATATTTATGTTTGCGCCTTTAGAAAAATCTTGAATAAGCAAATTTAATGAAACAAATAGTCCATCTGAAGCATCTATTAGTGAAGTTAAGTACTTAGACACTTTACAAGCTTCCTTAAGCCTTGCTATGGGACTATTTTGCGCTTTTATTAAAGCACGTTCATGTTTTGTATATTTGTGCTTTATTCCATATTTGTTAAGTAAATAAAGTCCTGCACCAGAATCACCAAAACTGTTTGTTACTCCTATTAGATCACCGATTTGTGCTCCGGTTCTTGTTATGGGTTTATTTTTACTTATTCCTATAGCTGTTACAGATATTATAATTTTATCTGCTTTTACTGTATCTCCACCAGAAAGAGCAATATTATATTTGTTACAAGCTTGTTGTATACCTTTTATCAAGTTTTTAACAAAATTTTCAGACGTGTTAGCGGGTGCACCCAAACCAATAAAGATGTATTTTGCAATGACATTTCCCATGGCAGCTAAATCGCTTATATTTACTTCTATTGCCTTTTTGCCTAGCTCGTATGGACTTGTCCAGCTTGTTTTAAAATGGACATCTTCTACTAGCATATCTTTGGTTATATAAATGTAGTCTTTGCCAGATTTAAAACAAAAACAATCATCGCCTATATCAACGATAATATTTTTATCTTTTGTTATATTTGAAAAAGTTTTTTTTATTAAGTTTATAAGTCCAAATTCACCATGGCAAGAAATTGTTTGTAATTTCATTATTTCAAAATTATACAATTTTGATATAATAAAAACTACCTATGAAATATCTTTTAAAACTTATATTTACAAGACCAGTTATAACAGTTTTTGTTGTTTATTTTGTGTTAATTATAGTTTTAAATTGGTTAGGGTATTTTTCAGTACAAAGTAGAAGTAATATTTTTAAATTATTTAAAGACAGCGCAAATGTTTTAGTAGAAGGAAAAGTTGTCTCAGAACCGTATGTGTCAAACAAAGCAAAAAGATTTATATTAAAGACTAATTCTATCAACCATATAGAAGTTAAAGAACAGGTGCTTATTAGCATGCCAGCAGGATATGTAATAAATTATGGTGATATAATAAGTGTTGAAGGCAAGCTATATAGACCAGTAAGTTCTAAGAACGCTAATTTATTTGAGTATCAAAAATATTTAGAAAGAAATGAGATATTTTTTGCTTTAAGAGTTTATTCTTTTGAATATATAAAATCTCAACCAAACATTATTAAAAAGATTGCTATTGATCTTAAAAATGATATAGTTAATAAAATAGATGATTATTTTTTATACCCTAGTTCAGCTATTTTAAAATCTTTAATTATTGGAGATAAAACTTCTCTTGACCAAAAAATCAAAAGCGTTTTTTCTGATTCAGGGGTAATTCATATTTTAGTTGTGAGTGGACTTCATGTTGGTTTTGTTAGTGTAATAATTCTTTTTTTGTTAAAATTGTTTTGTATTCCTTTAAATAAAGCATCTTTGATTAGTATACCTTTTATATTCTTTTATGTTATTTCCACAGGCGCTAACCCTCCTGCAGTAAGAGCTGCGATAATGCTTACTTGTATATTTATCTCACTTGCTTTAGACAGAGAGCCGTTGATATATAATTCAATAGTTTTGTCAGCATTAGTTATATTAATATTTAGACCTCAGGATCTTTTTTTAGCTTCTTTTCAAATGTCATATTTAGCAACCCTGGGGATAGTTTTTTTATATAATAAAATCTTTAAATTATTTAAAAGTGTCAAAAATTCAGTTTTAAGTTTTTTTTGTGGTGTGGCTTCAGTTACAGTTTCTGCTCAGCTTGCATTAATGCCTGTACTTATGTTTTATTTTTCTAAAGTGTCAATAGTATCTTTTTTTGCAAATATAATAGTTGTTCCAGTTACAGGTGTTGTTTTAGGTTGTGCAATTGTGTTTTATATTTCGACTTTTTTATCTAAACATTTAGCAATGTTTTTTGCTTATATTTTAAACATTTTTGTAAGTTTTATTGTGTACGTTACAACTTTTTTAGGCAGTTTAGAGTTTTCATCTATTGTGGTAAACAGGCCTGCTATTTTAGAAATTTTATTGTTTTATATGTTTTTATTTTTGGTTTTCACTTTTAAAAATAAAAGGAGGATTATATTTTCTAGTATAGTTTTAAGTTTAAATTTTTTGCTTGTTTAAAAACATTTAATAAAAAATATTTGTTTTTATGTATAATAAACATATGAAATATCATGTTGGGGTTATTTATAATAAGTCTAAAGCAAATGCAAAAAAACTTGCACTTGAAATTTCATCTTGGCTTAAACAAAACGATTGTAAGGTTTTTGTGAGTGAGTCCATGTCTATAAAACCTAAAAAGTTGGATTTTGTTTTGTCTTTAGGTGGAGACGGTACTATGCTTAAAGTTATAAGAACATTTTCTCCCTTGTCTGTGCCAGTCAAAGGTATTAATCTAGGTTCTTTAGGTTTTTTGACAGACACAGATACAAATGAAGTTTATGAGCTTTTAAATAATATTTTTAAAGTTGGCATAAAAATAGAAAAGAGAATTTTGTTAGCTGTTGAGTTTAAATATAAAAATAAAAAGATTAAAAAAATTGCAGCTAACGATTCTGTTGTTAGGTCGTTATCTGGTGGAAAACTTATTTCTGTGGATGTAGAAATAGATAAAAACTTTACGGCAGAATACAAGTGCGATGGTATGATAGTTTCAACCCCTACAGGTTCTACTGCTTATTCTTTAGCAGCTTTTGGTCCAATTGTTTATCCAAACCTTCCTGTTTTTATTCTTACGCCTATTTCATCTCATACGTTAACTCAAAGGTCAATGCTTTTGTCTGACAGAAACAGTATTTTTTGTACAGCAAAAAACAAATATAGTAATGGCAAAATTATTGTTTCTATTGATGGTCAAGAAAATCTTACTGTTGATAATGCTACTAAAGTAAAGTTTTCTTTATATAAAAAACCTCTTAAACTTATAAAAAATTGTAGTAAGTCGTATTTTGAGACGTTAAAGGCCAAATTGCATTGGAGTGTATAAGTGCTTACACAGTTGTCAATAAAGAATTATGCTTTGATTGAAGATTTAAGTATTAATTTTTCAAAAGGTTTTACAGTTATTACTGGAGAAACTGGTTCTGGTAAATCTATTTTAATTAAGTCTATGGAGCTTGTTACAGGAAAAAGAGCAGAGTTGTCTTCAATACGTTCAGGATGTAATGAGTGTGTAATAACAGCTAATTTCGAATATAATAATTCTAAAATAACAGATTTTTTAAATCGATTTTCTATCCCTTTAGAAGATAATATAATTTTAATACGTAGAACTATAGAACTTTCAGGAAAAAGTAAAGCTTTTATAAATGATGTTCAAGTAAGTTTGTCTGTATTATCTGGTCTTGGGCAATTGCTAATAGATTTTCATGATCAATATGAAAGGCATTCTCTTTTAGATTTGGATTTTCAACTAGAAGTTTTGGATAGTAAAGTAGACCAAATTAAACTTTTACTTACTAAATGTTCTATTTTACAGTCAAATGTTAAAAGACTAAAAGCAAAACTGGAAGCTATGAATATGTCTGAAATTGATAGATTAAGAAAGGTTGACTTATATTCATTTCAGGTTAAAGAAATTCAAGAAGCTAAACTTAGAGTCGGGGAAGATGAAGAGCTTGAAGAAGAACTACCAAAATTAAAAAATGCGAGAAAAATATCTGATTTATCTAAAGAAGTAATATCTATTTTATATTCTTGTGAAAATGCGACTTTAAGTAATATTTTAAAAGTAAAGAAGAATATAGAAACAATAAATACTTACGGAGCAAATGCTTCAGAAGCTTTGTCTTTAATAGAGCAAGCTTATTATCAGACAGAAGAGGCATATAGGGAAATAGAATTAATTTTGTCAAAAACCAAATTGGATCCAGAAATGTTAAATAGTTCTGTGGAAAGATTAGAACTTATTAAAAAACTTAAGAAAAAATATGGAAGTACAATTGAGACTATACTAGAGTACAAAAACAAAATAGAAGAAGAACTTAATGCTTTAAACAACTATCAGGAAAATTCTTCTAAAGTTAAAGAAGACCTTTTAAACGAAACTGAGCGCTTAACAAAAGTGTGTGAAGCTATAAGTGAAAAGAGAAAAAAAGTTGCTCTAGATTTTAAAAAGTTAGTTCAAGAGAAGTTATTTGACCTTGAAATAAAAAATGCTATTTTTGATATAAAGTTCGATAAAAAAGGACCATCTGACAATGGTTTTGATATAGTAGAATTTATGTTTTGTGCAAATAAAGGAGAAAAAGTTTTACCTTTAAAAAACACAGCTTCAGGTGGAGAACTTTCAAGGGTATTACTTGCTATAGAATTAGCATCTCAAATAAAAAGCGATCAAACAACAGTTTTTGATGAAATTGATACAGGGACAAGTGGTAGAGTAGGAGAAAAAATAGGAGAAAAATTGTTTGAGCTTTCAACAAAGAAACAGGTTTTTGCTATAACGCATTTAGCTCAAGTTTCTGCTTTTGCTCAGACACATATAAAGATTTATAAAGAAATAGAAAAATCTAGGACATATACAAAAGCAGTAATGTTAAGTCAAGAAGAACATATTAAAGAAGTTGCAAGGATGATATCTGGCAAAAATGTAACTGATTTTGCTTTAGAACATGCTAGAGATTTAATATTATCATCTAGCCAGTCTAAATAAAGGTGTTTATGTTAGATTATAATAAAATTATAAAAGATTTTATTTCTTATATAATTGTTGAGAAAGGGCTTGCTAAAAATACAGCTTTGGCATATAAAACAGACATTTTAAAGTTTGTTAGTTTTGCAAAAAAAAACAATCTCTTAATTGAAGATTTACAACATCATGACATAACAAACTTTTTGTGGAAATCAAAATCAAGTGGTTTAAAACCGAAGTCGATGTATAGGCTTATAGAGTCTTTAAGACAGTTTTATAAATTTTTAACTATTGAAGAATTGTCTAAAAATAATCCAACCATTTATTTAACTGTTCCAAAAATACCTCAAGAGTTACCGCAGATGCTTACTTTTGATGAAGTTGTTAATTTATTGAATTCTATAGATAATGAAAGTGAAATGAACGTTCGTAATAAGGCAATGTTAGAGCTCTTATATGCAACGGGCTTGAGAGTTTCTGAACTTGTTAACCTTAAATTTTGTGATGTTAATTTGCAAGATTGTTTTGTAAGGGTTTTAGGTAAAGGTTCTAAAGAAAGGCTTGTCCCTTTTGGACAGAAAGCTAAAAATTTTATAGATATTTATCTTTCTAAAAGAAAACCTATTTTAAGTGTTAGTGACGATATCTTCATTTCTAGACTAGGTAAAAAAATTTCTAGAGTGGAATTTTGGCGTCAGTTAAAAAATATAGCAAAAAATATAGGTATAACTAAAAATATTACTCCTCATACATTAAGGCACTCTTTTGCAACTCACTTACTTTCAAGGGGAGCAGATATTAGGTTTGTTCAAGAGATGTTAGGCCATTCTTCAATTTCTACAACACAAATTTATACTCATTTAAATAAAGATAAAATAATAGAACAACATAAACTGTATCATCCTAGAGGATAGCCTTTATAATCTTGATTTGTCCTTTTATAACGTACTGCTTAGGCAAAATAAGTTCAAGAGAAGGGTGTTTGCGCGCTCCTGATTTTGTTGGCAATGTTGTAAGGAAGAAAAAGTTTGAAGTTGATTATACAGACATTAATGCAACAGCACAAAAATTAAAAACTAGTGAATTTGAAGCCATAGGTTATTCAACATGAAATAGATCATTTAGACGGAAAAGTTTTTTAGATAGACTAATATCGTTAAAACGGATGTGTTTAGGAAACAAAATTAAGGCGCCTATAGCTTAATTGGATAGAGCATTGGTCTCCGGAGCCAATTATTCCGGTTCAAGTCCGGATAGGCGCGTTTTTTAATAAGAGAAATGATGGTTAATTTTAAAGTAAATATAGATAAACTTTATTCTATGATGGACAAATGTAATATATGTCCAAAAAAATGTGGTGTAAATAGAAATAAGGGCCAACAAGGACTTTGTAAAACTGCAGACAAAATATTTGTTGCAAGCATAAATGTGCATACTGGCGAAGAGCCGCCTATAAGTGCAAAGTGCGGTTCAGGAACAATATTTTTTTCAAATTGTACTCTAAACTGTGTTTTCTGCCAGAACTATCCTATCAGCCAACTTGGATATGGCAAAGAAATAAGCTTGGAGAGTTTGGTAGACAGCATGTTAGATCTTCAAAAACGTGGTGTAGTCAATATAAATTTTGTTACGCCAACTCACTATAGTGCACAAATAGCAAAGGCTGTACATACTGCCAAAGAAAAAGGGTTTAATTTGCCTGTTGTTTACAATTGTAGTGGTTACGAAAATGTTGAAACATTAAAACTTTTAGAAGGTATAGTTGATATATACTTGCCAGACATAAAATATGCAGATAATGAAATTGCCTTGAAATATTCTAAAGTTAACAACTATGTTCAAATAAATCAGTTAGCTTTAAAAGAAATGAAAAGACAAGTTGGCGATTTGGAAGTTGATGAAAATACAATAGCAAAAAAAGGTGTTATTGTAAGGCACTTAGTTTTACCTGGCAATATAAACAACACTAAAAATGTTTTAAAATTTATAGCTAAATATTTATCTACAAACACATACGTCAGTTTGATGTCACAATATCATACTGCGTATAGATCAAACGATTTTAAAGAACTATCACATTCGTTAACTCTGCAAGAGTACCAAGAAGCAGTTAACTATCTTGAAGTATTAAAATTAAAAAATGGATGGATTCAAGACTTGTAGATTTAATTTCACGTATATATTGGGTTTATAAGCTGTTTATCAGAGGAGTAAAAATTGTGAAATATGAAAATGGACTTACTTCTATTTTGTTACCTGACATCAATAGTCTTTGTGCATCGGTTATTGTTTTTGTTCGAGTGGGGTCTATAGATGAAAACCCTTCACAAGCAGGCCTTTCTCATTTTTTGGAACATTTAATGTTTAAAGGTAGTAAAAATTACCCGGGTGATTTAATGTCTAGAAATGTTGAGAATATGGGTGGACAAATAAATGCTGCCACATTAAAAGAATTTACAATGTACCACATAAATATACAAAAAGATGGTGTTGAAGAAAGCATAAAAATGTTTGCTGATGCTATGACAAATCCACTTTTCCCTCAAAATGAAATTGATATGGAAAGAAAAGTTGTTATAGAAGAAATTCAACGACATTTAGATAACCCAGTATCTGTCATTTATGAAAAGTTTTATGGAACTCTTTATACTCAAAGTGTATTAAAAAATAGCATAATAGGAACAGCTGATGTTATTGCAAACGTTTCTCATAAAGAAATAGAGGACTATTATAAAACGCACTATGTACCTGCAAAAATGTTTGTTGTTGTTGCAGGGAACTTTGATGAAATAAAGGTAAAAAATCTTATAAGTAAAACATTTGGCAATTTGTCTAAACAAAACGTGCCAAAAGATCCTATCTGTCTAGAAAATGTGCGTGTTGGTAAAAATGTAGTTGAGTATGGCAAAGTGGAAATTGGATACATGGTTAGTGGGTTTTTGGTAGATGATATAAAGGAAGACAATATTTATATTGCTGATTTAGCTGCAAGTGTTCTAGGTGGGGGAAAAACATCTAGACTATATAAATCTCTTTATGAAGATAAACGTATTGTATATACTATAGATTGCTCATTTTCTGTACATAAGGGAACGTGCAACATGTGTGTTATGTCTGTTTTTGATGCTAAAAATGTTGATTCTATAAGTGCAGAAATTCAAAGACAAATAGAAGACATTATTATTAATGGTATTACATGCGAAGAATTAAATAGAGCTAAACTTTCAAAAAAAACTTCTTGGAGTTTCTCTTTAGAGACATCTTTTGATATTGCTCAAATGTACGGTTACTGGCATTTAATGGATAAAAAAGAGTTTATAGACGAATATATAACAAAAATAGAGTCTATAACAATTGACGATATTAAAAGTTTTTTTAAAAAGTTTTATTCTAAAGAAACATTCTCTAATGTAATGTTACTACCCAAAGAAAATTTGTAATGTGTAAGTTCAAACTTTGGTGGTTTGTGCTTGGAGGTTAAATGGAAAGTTTTGCCCTAAAAAATAATATTAAAGTTGTTTTTAATAAAACAGAGGGAGTTAAAGTTGTTGCTATAAGAATTTTAACGCCAGTTTCTGTTATAGCTGAAAGTTTGCACAATGCTGGCATATCATATCTTACTTCAAAACTTATGACGCACTCTACTAAAAAATATTCTTCACAGCAGCTTGCAAAAGTTGTAGAGGATATTGGTTGTGAACTTGTTGGAGATGCAGATTATGATGTGTCAGAAATAAGCATGTGTTTTCTTAGTCAATATTTTGATAAGGCTACAGAAATTCTTTCAGATGTTATTTTAAATCCTGAGTTTGATGAAAAAGAATTATCTTTTGAAAAACAAAATGCAATAGCGTCTCTTGATTCTAGAAAAGATAGTATAGGTAGAACTGCTTTAGACAATTTTATAAAAGTATTTTATGAGGCTGCTTCTTATTCTAACCCTGTTTTAGGCTCTAAAGAAACCATTTTAAAAATTACTAGGGATGATTTATTGCAATGGCATAAATATTCTTATAATGCTTCAAACATTTTAATTTCAGTGGCGGGCAATATAGATAAGGATCTTGTAGAAGAATCTTTAGAAAAACATCTTTCTTTAATTCCTTCTGGCAAAAAGTTTAAAAAACCTGTATTTAGTTTAAGACATTTAGAAAATATAAAAAAAGAAATAAAAGGTAAATTTAACCAAGCATATATTCATATTGGGTTTCCTGCTCCTACTTTAAATGACAGAAATTGTATTACAGTTGGAGTTATAAGTGCAGTTCTTGGCTCAAAAATAACAAGCAGACTGTTTGTTGAGTTAAGAGAAAAACTGGGCCTTGCTTATGAAGTATATACTATGTATCCGCTAAGAGTAGAAAAAAGTTTTTTTTCAATTCATATAGGTCTTGATAAGAAAAATATAGAACTAACTTTAAAAAAAATTGAAGAGATTTTAAAAGATTTTTGTACAATAAAAATTTCTAAGCAAGAGCTAGAGAGCACAAAAAGATATATTAAAGGTATACATTCTATGAGTAGGCAAACAGTAAGTAAACAAACTTTTTATTATGGCTGGCTTGAAATTGTTGGGCAAGGATTTAAGTATGAAGAACAATATCTAAGAGACTTGGATATGGTGACTTCGGAAGATTTAATTGATGTAGCAAATAAAATATTTTCTCAAAACTCTGTAATCATTATTGTAAACCCAGAATAAAAAGATATGGTGGTTTTAAATTGAACAAACTTATTGAAAAAATTAACAATTTATCACAAGGATACGACGTTTATGCAGTAGGCGGCTTTGTTAGAGACTTATATCTAAACCGCAAAAATGAGGACATAGATTTAGTTGTAAATAAAGAACCTTTAAAGTATGCCAAAAAACTGGCAAAATCTTTCAAAGCAAAACTTATAACTTTAGATAAGGTATCTGAAACTTATAGAATAATTCTAAAAGATAATAAAATTAAAAATATAGATATATCACGTTTTTGCGCAAACACAATAGAACAAGATCTGCAAAGCAGGGATTTCACGGTTAATGCAATAGCTTTTAATTTAAAAGATTTCAAGAATTTTAAACAGCATGTAATTTTATCAAAAAAGACTGTTTTAAAAGATTTAAAAGCAAAAATATTAAATCCAGTTTCTTCTAAATCTTTTAAAACAGATGCTTTAAGGATGTTAAGAGCATTTCGTTTTATGGCAGAACATAGCTTTAAAATTTCAGAATCCTCTTTAAAACAAATAAAAAGCAATGCAAAACTTATAAGTGATGTGTCTAAAGAAAGAGTAAAAAACGAATTTTCAAGAATTCTTGCAACAAACAATGCTGCAAAGGTGTTAAAGATGATGGATAAAGCTGGCCTTTTAGATGCGGTTTTTCCTGAAATTGTTAAAATGAAAAAAGCCAGTAAAAAGCATTATTATCATAAAGGCGGACTATTTGAACATTCTTTTAAAACTTTTGAATGTTCAGAGAAGATTTTAAGTAATTTGAAAAAATATTTTCCTCAAAATTATATTGATTTACAAAAACATTTTAAAGACAACTTTTCTTTTTCGGAAAATGTTACAAGAGAAGGTTTAATAAAGTTTGTAGCTTTGTTTCACGATAATGCAAAGCCAGAAACAGCGTTTTTTGAAAATGGTAAAATGCATTTTTTTGGTCATGAAGAGAAAGGTGCCAAAAAAATAAAAGAAATAATGTCTGCTTTAAAATTTAGTAAAAAGGATATTGAATTTTCAGTATTTTTAGTTAAGCATCATATGAGATTGTCAACTTTAACAAGAGACAATGTAGTAACTAAAAAAGCTTCCTTAAAAGTTTTTAGAGATATAGGTGAGTTTACTTCAGATTTGTTGGTTGTTTCTATGTCAGATTGGCATTCATACAAAAACTTAAAAGTTTTTTCAAAGAGCAAATTAAATCTTCAAGAACAATCTTTAAGAGAACTTCTAAGATACTATTACGAGTTAAAAAATGCTAAGCCTTTAGAGAAGATTATTGACGGCAATGTAATAATGAAAAAGTTTTCTTTAAACCCAGGCCCCATAATTGGTGAACTTTTAAAAGACGTATTGATAGCTCAAGAAGAAGGAAAAGTGTCAAATGTAAAAGAAGCTTTAGAATTTGTTTCTTTAAAATTGACACAGATTAAAAAAAAGGGTAAAATCTGACGGTGTTAAATCAAATATTTATTGCGGGCGTAGTCTAGTGGTAAAACCCAAGCTTCCCAAGCTTGTGATGTGGGTTCGATTCCCATCGCCCGCTTTTTTTAAAACAATACATTAAAGAGGTGTTATCATGGCAGAGGCAAGATGTATGAAATGCAAAAAACAAGTAGAAGTTAAAGACCCTCAAGATGTAGTAATGAAAAATGGCATGAAAGCCATTTCTGGAGTATGTCCACATTGCTCAACAAAAGTCTTTAAAATTGTTGGCAAAAATAAATAGTTTCTCTATACATTGTTTAGATTAGTACAATTATTGTATTTTTAACAATACAAGTTGTTGCTTCTTTGTTATTGAAATACTATAATTATTATTATTATGTATGTAATTGGTAATTTAGTTGCCTCACCAAAGTACTAAATTATATCTAAGTAGCCAGAGTATAGTAAAATATGTTTATATTTTTACTATTATGGTGTTATTTTGTTGTAATTGAAAAACAACTTTTATAGGACAAGGTTTTTAAAGATGAATAAAAAGACTTATTTACCCAAACAGGATGCAATTGAAAGAAAATGGCATTTAATAGACGCAAACGGGAAAGTTTTAGGAAGGCTTGCCGTGGAAGTAGCAGACCTTTTAAGAGGCAAAGGAAAAGCTTTTTATATTAACCACATAGATTGTGGCGATTTTGTTATTGTTACAAATGCTAGCAAAATAGTCCTTACAGGCAAAAAGCTTGACCAAAAAACGTATTTTACATTTTCAGGATATCCAGGTGGAGCTAAACTGACGCCTTATTCTGTTTTAATGGCAGAAAGTCCGCAAAAAGCTTTATTTTCTGCTGTTAAAGGGATGTTGCCTAAAAATAAGCTTGCTGATAGGCAAATAACAAGACTTAAAGTTTTTAAAGATGATAAACATAATCACAGTGCACAATTAGCAGCTTCTGTAAAGTAAAGAGGAGAAAAAATGAGTAATGTTTCTTATTTAAGCATGAGCACCGGCCGCAGAAAAAATGCAATTGCCAGAGTAAGAGTTTCAAGCGGTAGTGGCAAAATTATAGTTAATGATAAATCAGTAGATGAATATTTTATAGGTTTAGACAGACTAAAAAAATTGGCTTTAAAACCCATGAATGTTTGGGATGGCGTTAAAAGTTATGATTTTTTTGTAAACGTTTCTGGTGGCGGTGTAAGTGGACAAGCTGGCGCTGTAAGCCATGGTTTAGCAAGGGCGATTTTAGAACTTAACGAGTCATCTAAAGCAGCTCTGAGAAAGGAAGATTTTTTAACTAGGGACTCTAGAATGGTTGAGAGAAAAAAACCCGGAAGGCCAAAAGCTAGAAAGCGATTCCAATTTTCAAAACGTTAATTTTATATTACACATATCAATAAAAAGGAAGTTGGTGAATACTCAAAAGGGTTCTCTTAAACCGAGTGGGCTAGCTGTGTAGCTGCTTTTTTTGCAAGCATGTCTACTCTATTGTTTTTAAGGTTTCCTGTATGGCTTTTAATATGTCTCCAGTGGATTTGTATATTGGTGTTTCTGATAAAATTTACGTATTCTAACGAAAGCTTATTTTTTGCTTGCCATTTGCCTGTAGCAAAACTTTCTATCCCTTGATAATCGTAATTTATTCTTATTTTTTTCACATTATTTTTTTCGCACCATTTTAAAGTTTCTACTACGGATTTAAGTTCTCCGCCAAATTGTCTAAACTGAGTATCTTTTATAGTGCCAAACAATTCTGTTTGTATATTATTGCCTAAATAAATGATAGATGCATAACTTGTTATGCCGTTAATATATGCTCCATCAACAAAGGCTTCGTAAATAGTGCTTTGACTGTCATAAATTTCAAAACCGTTTAGTTTGTTCCATGTAGAGTCAATAATTGAATCTATTTGCGAACTTGATATTTGCCTTTTTAAGGAGTAAGTTTGTTTTGTGGGTTTATAATATAAAAATAGGATACCTCTAAATATGCCATTTTGTTTAACAATAAGTTTTACAAGATAGTCTTTAAAAGAGTTGTTGTCAAATGAGATGTTTATGTTTTCTGTTTCAAGAGCTTTTTTTAGTTCTAAAGCTTTGTTATTGAGTTCAGTTTTACACATTGTTATTTTTTCTGTCATTGTTGCTCCGGAGATTGTTTTAATAGTTTCTGTGGTATTTCTTTTTTTGTTGATGCTCCAAGTTCTTTTAATTTTTGTACTCTATCTATAAGACTGTCTCCTTTTTTGTCAGAAGAAGAAAGTCTTTTTATGGACTCTTCAATTTTATTTTTTGCTTCAGATATTTTTTTGTCTGCCTCAAGCAAAGTTTGTGTAAACGTTACAAATTTATCGTAGAGATTTCCACCTTGTTCAGCAATTTCGATTACATTTTTTTTCTGGTATTCTTGTCTCCATATATATTCTACAGTTTTTAATGTGGCAAGCAGTGTTGAAGGGGTTACAATTGCTATATTTTTCTTAAAAGCATAAGACACAAGGTCATGTTTATCCTCCAGAGCAAGAGAAATAGCATTTTCTATTGGCACAAACATCAATACATACTCAGGTTGGTTAATGTCTGTCAAGGATGCGTAGTCTTTTGAAGCAAGTTCATCAATATGTTTTTTTATGCTTGTTGAATGTTCTTTTAAATAAGTTTTTTTATCTATTTCATTTTGAGTATTATAGTATTTTTCATAAGCTAAGAGAGAAGTTTTTGCATCTATTATAATGTGCTTATCTTCGGGAAGTTTTACTATATAGTCAGGTATTTTTGTGTTATCAGTATCTTTAAACTGTTTTTGAGATAAATAGTTTACACCTTCTATCATGCCAACGTACTCAAAAATACGTTCAAGACTTAGTTCCCCCCAAATTCCTTGGAGTTTAGAATCTCCTTTTAATGCATCTGCAAGATTATTAGCTTCTTTACTAAGTTTATTGTTTAGCGTTACTAGTTTTTCTAATTCCTTTTGCAAACTAGACATTTTTTCTGCTTCGTAAATTTGCAGAGAATCTATTTTAATTTTAAATTCGTCAAATTTTGTTTTAAAAGGAGAAACTATAGTTTCTAAAGACAATTTGTTTAAATCTATAATTTTGGTGTTTTTTTCTTCTAATACTTTTGAAGCAATATTTTCAAATTGTATTGCTAGCGAAGAGTTTAACTTTTCTTGATTTTTTAAAGTTTCTGTCAAATCTTCTATTTTTTGTTTTTTTGTCGCAAGATCTTTGGAAATGGATATATATCTTTTTATAAATAACATGCTGCCAATAGCAATTCCAAGAAAAAATAACAAAATGGATACTAATATATTCATAATTCTTCTCTAAATTGTTCTCTAATTAAAAAGATAATAAACTCTAACTGTGGTTTATGAGTTTCTTTTTTTAAATTGTTACAGGGGATTTTACATAAATGTCGAAAATGGATTATACACAAAAGTCTTTCCATCCCATGAATATCCATTATACCAGTGCTTTATCTTTGACAATATCTCTTCTTTACTTATTGCCATATATTCTGTAGTGACTTCTATATATTCTTTAAAACTACTTTCTAACTCTTCTTGTGTGTATCCACATATAGAAATGTGTTTATCAGCAACTATTTTCCAAATCTTCTTGGTCGCGATAAAAAATATATCCTTCCATTACTTATTAAATTATATATATGCTCTGTCTTATCTACATATATTGCTCCATCTTTTTGTAAAACATTAAATGCCTGTGCCCCTATCGGTAATTTCTTCATTTACTTCCTCTCAACTATATATTTATTCATTAAGTATACCATTTTTCTACTAAATTATCTTTATGCTAAATATTCTTATTGTTTTTCTTCAACTATCAACTTCTCTCCTTTGCATCTCTACGCTTACAATATCAATATTCTTATTCTTTATTTGTAAATTTAACAATAAATATAGTAAACTCTTATACACAATAGCTTTAAGGAATATTTTATGAAGAAATTGCCAGTAGGGACGCAGGCATTTGAAGTTTTACGAAAAGATGGAGCAATATATGTAGATAAGACAGAGCATATATATAATTTAATAAGTAATGGAAGGATATATTTTTTATCACGTCCAAGAAGA
>JAISOG010000043.1 GCA_031275795.1 Candidatus Endomicrobiellum incisitermitis | reverse complement strand
TCAACGATTTGGTCTAGCATCAACATTAGATGCCTATGCAATAAGCAGAGCAACGGTGTACATTGGTATAATAGCAAAAAGGTTCACCAAGGGTTAAATTGGCAAACGCCTTTTGATTTTGCTCAACAGTGCTTAATGCTTCAAAAGTCTAATATGTTATGAACGCGTACACATAATATCACATTTAAATACATTTATGCTATAATATTTAGAGGTATATTTATGATAAAGATAGAAGCTATTGTACGAGAAGAAAAATTAGAAGATATAAAAGAAGCTTTAAGTAAAATAGAAGTTAATGGAGTTACCGTATATGAAGTTGTGGGATATGGTAAACAAAAGGGATACAAAGAGCTTGTAAGAGGGACTGAAGTAGTTATATCTATGCTTCCAAAGATAAAATTTGAAATTATAGTATCTTCAGAAGAATGGGAAGCAAAAACTATAAAAGCAATTCAAGAAGCTGCTTTTACAGGAAATCCAGGAGATGGGAAAATATTCAGTTATGATTTGCGTAGTGTGATGCGTATCAGAACAAAAGAAATTGGTACAGCTGCAATAAACTGATTAAAGTAGTATTTCAAAAACATATCCTTGATAAGCAAAAATATATCGAGGATATATTTTTATAGGTTAGTATTGAAAGAAGAGGTAGTGCAATGTCAACGAGTGAAAAAGATTTGTTTTCATCAAAGTGGGGCTTTATTTTAGCTGCAGCAGGTTCTGCTATTGGGATGGGGAACATTTGGTTGTTTCCTTATAGAGTAGCAGAAAACGGTGGATTTGCATTTTTGTTTGCTTATGTAGTGTGTGCTTTTGGATTAGGACTTATTGCACTTATTGGTGAACTTGCCTTAGGACGACTTACAGGTAAAGGTCCTTTGGGAGCTTTTAGGAAAGCTTTAAGGTTAAGTGGTGGCCATAATAAGATGGGAGAATTTATAGGTTGGGTGCCTATACTAGTTATAATCATTATAGGTCTTGGATATACAGTAGTTGTTTCATGGACATTACGTTTTTTAGTGGGAGCTATAACAGGATCTGCGTTTACTGCTTTTGCTAGTGATCAACATTTTGACTTAATAACAAGAACTAATGCTTCTTTGTGGATTATAGTTACTCTTGTTATATCAGGTTTTACTATTGTTGGCGGAATTGAAAAAGGTATAGAGAAAGTAAACAAAATTATGATGACGGCTTTTTTGGCTTTATTTTTAATGTTAGCTATTAGAGTAGCGTTTTTATCTGGCTCAATGGAAGGTTATAAATTTCTTTTTTCATTAAAATGGAAATCTTTGTTTAATGCTAGAACTTGGATTTTAGCATTAGGACAATCTTTTTACTCTTTATCTACTTTTGGTTCTATAATGCTGGTCTATGGATCTTATGCAAGAAAGAAAGAAGATATAATTTATTCGTCAAAAAGTGTTGTTATTTTAAGTACACTTGCGTCAGTAGTGGCCTCTATGGTCATAATTCCTGCAGTGTTTTCTTTTGGTAAAGCTTTAGATTCTGGCACATCGCTTATGTTTATAACAATGCCAGACATTTTTAAAACTATGCCGTTAGGTAAAGTTTGTATGGTTGTTTTTTTTACTGCAGTATTTTTTGCAGCAAATACTTCTCTTATAAGTATATTAGAAGTAGCAATAGAATCTTTACAAAACAAACTAAAAATGTCTCGGTTTAGTTCTGTTGCCTTAGCTGTAGTTGTTGTGTCTATTTTTAGTATACTTACAAATGGTCATATAGACGAATTTATGGACATGTTACAAATCCACTTTATACCATTTTGTGCTTTACTTAGTGCAGTTTTTACTTTTTGGATTGTACCATCTAAAAGAGTTATTGATGAACTTCAAAAAGGGCGTTCTAAAAAAGTTAGTAAATGGATTATCCCAATGGGCAGGTATGTTTTTTGTAGTTTTGTAATAGTAATTTATGTGTTAAATGTTTTGCATATAATGTAATCTGTTATTAAGTAAGTTAAGGAAATAAAGTTAAAATAAAGGACTAGCCTGTTGTGCGAACTTGATCTTTAAGATTATTGTAAAATTGATTGTTTGTAAATAAGTTCATTGTTGGGTTTTTGAATGTTTGTGAAAATATGTATAATAAAAGCGTGAATTTGGAATATTTAAGAGATAATAATTTAATATGGAAATCATAGATTCTCATTGTCATATTTGGCCTGAAAAGGTAGTTGAAAAAGTAAAGTATTATCTTGAAAATTTGCTTGGTATAAGAATGGTTAGTTTGCCTACAGCTGATAATTTGTTAAAGTATATGGATGAGGCTGAAATATCAAAAAGTGTTGTATCTTCAGTTGCTTCTAGAGCAGACCAGGTACTTTCTATAAACAATTGGCTTTTTTCTTTACATCAAGAGAGATTTGTTATTTTTGCTTCAATGCATCCTTTTTTTAATGGTTTTAAAGAAGAACTAAAAAGAATTAAAGATAATGCTTATGCTATTAAATTTCAGCCTGATTTTCAAAATTTTTATTTTGACGATAAGTCAATCTTTTACGTTTATGAAGAAATAGAAAAATTACAAATTCCTTTGTTAGTTCATTGTGGTATGCAGTTAAAGTCTAAAACAGATCCAAAATCATCTCCTGAGCGAATTCTAACAATATTAAATAAATTTCCGTCTTTAAAAATTATAGGTGCGCATATGGGTGGTTTTTTAATGTGGGAAGAATCTTTAAGATTTCTTGCTGGTAAAAATATATATTTTGACACTTCTGATAGTATTAGGCGTATGAGAAGAGATTTGTTAGATAATTTTTTTTCTCAACATGGTTTTGACAAAATAATTTTTGGTTCAGACTTTCCATTAGAAGATTCTAAAAAAGATATACAGTTTATTAACTCTTTAAATATTATCGATGAAAATAAACAAAAAATACTATCCAACAATATCAAAAAATTTTTAAATATTTAGCCAATACGTATAGTAGGGGATTTAGATTTCCTTTTAGCAATCAGTAGGTTCGTTTCTGTAATATTATTATTTAAAAGTGTTTTATTTACAGCTTGTTTTGCAAACTCATAAGTATTGTGATGACTACTTATATGAGCTAGGAAAACATATTTTAGACTATCTTTAACAGTTGAAAGTTTTTTTATTTCACTAATCGCTGTTGCTGCATCCTCGTTTGACAAATGTCCAAAGTCACTTAATATCCACTGTTTGTTTTCGTATGGTCTAGAACTAGTTTCCAACATTTGCTTATTATAGTTTGATTCTATTACGAGTATATTGCTATTGACTAAAAAATTTTTAATGTTATCACATATTTTGCCACTGTCTGTAATATAACCTATTTTATAATTCCTTTTTTTTACTTTAGTAACAAAAGTAAATCCACAAGTTTGAGAAATATTGTTATCTTTGTGATATACGTCAAAAGACTTAACTTCAATATTGCCGATTGTAAAACTTTTGTCGTATTCTATATATAAACAACTTTTAATTTTTTGTTCGTATTTTTTTAAGATATCTTTAAAAATATTTTTAGTGACATATACTGGAATTTGGTTTCTTATAAAAAAATTAATACCCGAAACACTTATATGGTCTATATGAGCATGCGTTATAACAGAACATAAATTCTTTATATTAATATTTAATTTTATAAGTTGTTTAGACAAATATTTAGCACTGCACCCACAATCAATTAAAATTGCAATTTTTTCGTTCCAGAGTATAGAGCAATTCCCGCTTGAACCGCTTGCGATAATAGAAAAGTTTAAACTCAAAATTATTTAGCCACTTTTTCTATTGTCTTTACAGCTAAATCAACTGCAGAATTTATGTCTTTAATATTAAAAACAGAGGTTGGAGCATGGATATATCTTGTAGGAATACTTAAAATTCCAGTTAAGATACCTTCTCTATTTGTATATATTATGGCACCATCTGTCATACCACCGTCTATTACATCTATTTGATGTTGTATTTTATTCTCAATTGCAGTTTCAATGATGAGTTGTCTTGCTTTTTGAGGGACAATTGTCCCTCTTCCGGATGCCTCTATAATAGTTATTGCAACACCTTCTCCTAATTTTAAAGAGGAAACCTTTTCTTCAATGCCTGGCATGTCACCTGCTACTGTAGTATCTATAATAAGGGCAAAATCAGGGTTTATTGAAAAAGAAGATGTTTTTGCACCTTTTAAGCCAACTTCCTCTTGAGCAGTAGCACAAGCAAAAACTTGAGCGTTAAATCCATTTATTTTTGAAATCTTTTCCATGACTTTTATCATAGCATAACAACTTATTCTATTATCTGCAGCTTTTCCATAATAGAAATCACCATTTAAAACACCGGCGTTAGGTTCAAAAATTATTTGATCACCTATTTCTATTGTTTCTAAAACTGCCTTTTTAGAAGATAACCCTATATCTATAAACATATTCGTGTGTTTTATTGGTTGTTTTGCTTCTTCATCAGTCATAAGGTGTGGAGGTTTTGTGCCTATAACACCTGTTATTTGCTTACCTTCTTTATTTATGATTTTTACAATTTTGCCGGGCAATATAGAATCATTAATTCCGCCTACTTTTATAAAATATATATAGCCTTTTTCGCTAACATGTTTTACAGCCATACCTATTTCGTCCATGTGTGCAGCAATCATTATTTTTTTATTGCCGTTACCGAATTTGCCAATAACATTCCCAAAGTTATCGGTTGTGATGCTATTGCATACTTTAGAAAGATGATTTGTAATAATTTTCGCGACGTTCTCCTCGTATCCAGAAATCCCATCTGATAACAGTAGACTTTCAAGTAAGTTATCCATTTTTTATCTCCCAATAAGATCAAAGTTTATTGTAGCTATTATACATTTTTAAAATTTAAAACTACAAATGTTGGTCCAGTTTAGAATCTTAACGGAGTTACCTGAAAGAGCGTTCTATGAGCAACAAACATTTAATATTGCAAATTAGCGGTGTTTGAGCAAAATTCATTTATGTCTTTCTTGTCTTTTCATTTTGCGAGTTTGCTAATTTGATTAAATGTTTATTGCGAGTGCTCTAGTAACGTAGTTAAGGTTCTAAACTAGAGCAACATAAAAATGCTGAGGATGGGATTTGAACCCATACCACCCTTTCGGGGACAGGCTTCTGAGACCTGCGTGTCTGCCGTTCCACCACCTCAGCGTTTATAAACTTGGATTTATTTGATTATAACGTTTAAACATAAATTGTATATTTATGAATCATTTTTAACACTAAACCTATACTCTATCTCACCTGAAGACAACACATTTAACTCACTACGAACCATTCTCTCTATATAAGAAGGCTCATTTTCAAGATAGTATATTCTTTTGTTTAGAATCTCTTTCTGACGTTTAGCACTAACAATATCCATTTTTAATTTTCTTAGCTCAAAAAAACGCCTACACAAAGTTCTATTGCCCTCATTAAATGCTAAAACACAAAATAATATTATAAGTAAGATATATCTGATCTTAAATCGTTTCATTTTTATATTTTACATAACCAATTTTTAAACAACAAACTTATATTTAACTGTAAAACTCACATTTACTTAAAATTACCATTAATTATAGTTTCCTTCAACATCAAGTCAGAATTTTTAATACACTGGCTCTACTTTAGAACCTTAACGGAATTACCTCTAAGAGCGGCCTATGAGCAATAAACATTTAATATTTCAAATTAGCAGTGTCTGAAGCAAAATTCATTTAAGTCTTTCTTGTCTTTTCATTTTGCGAGTTTGCTAATTTGTTTAAATGTTTATTTGCGATTGCTCTAGTA
>JAISOG010000017.1 GCA_031275795.1 Candidatus Endomicrobiellum incisitermitis | reverse complement strand
GGTTGGGAGAAATGGAAATAGAGGTAAATGCGTCCAATTTGGGAGAAATGAAAGGATTGTTGAATACAAAAGCAGAGCTTGTAACATGTGGACAAATAAGAGAAGGAGTAAGACAAGCAAGGTTAAGTGTAGAAGTAGTAAAGCATATAGAAAAGGTATTAAAAGGAGCAGGAGAAGAAGAGGAAGGAACGGAGAGAGTGTTGGAAGCGCTGGGATTTGCAAGGGGATTAGTGGAGGCCACACTAGTAAGTAGATACATGAGAGCGTTTGATTTTACGCAAGAAGTATATCAAGCAAATAGTGTAACAGACAGACAAGCATTAGGGATAGTAATGGTAAAGGCTTATTTAGCAAAACCTGAAAAGTTTGATAGTAAAGAATCTATACAAGAGTATTTTAAAGAAGGAGAGAGGATGATGGAAGAGGGAACGAGTGGATCATTTGAAGAGGAAAGAGGAGTAATGGCAAGATATGTAAACAGAATAACAAATGAAATAGAAGAGACAGGGTTGATAGAGACAAAAGAAGAAGAAAGTAGGCAAATAGATATAAGTTTAGCAGTGTTAAACAGCTCGATAAACAAGATATCGTTTAATAGGATAATAGAAGATGCTAAACGTAGAACAAAAGTTTCTACTAATGCTGTTAAAAGTATCCTCGGCGCTGCTTAAATACGTATTGTTTGTAAAAGATATAATATGTATTTTACATTACGTGTAAATGTATGTTATTTTAAAAATCTATGTTAGGTTTATATATTCATATACCATTTTGTAAACAGAAATGTTTTTATTGCAATTTTTTTTCAATTAGATATGAGGAAGATTTTGCAGATGAATATATAGACGCTTTAATTAAACATAGTCTGGATTTTAAAGACAAAGCTTTAGATTCTGTGTATATTGGCGGAGGTACGCCGTCTATTTTGTCTTCTAAACAAATTGAAAAGTTATTATGTTGTATAAATGATAAATTTGATCTTTCTAAACTTTTTGAATTTACTTTTGAATTGAATTCAGATTCTACAACGCTAGAAAAATTGACTATTTTAAAAAATTATAATGTAAATAGGTTAAGTATTGGCCTTGAATCTGTAGATGATAGGCTTCTTAGTTTGTTAGGTAGAGTTCATAATTTTAACAATTTTTGTAATGTTTATGATCTTGCAAGACAGGTTGGTTTTAACAATATTAGTATTGATTTGATGTACGGTATTTCACATCAAACTCTAAAAGATTGGAAAAATGCTTTAAGAAAAGTTTTAAGTTTTAACAGTGCAAATCTTTCTTTATATCCTCTTTCGATAGAAAAAGATACGATGTTTTATAAAAGAGGAATTGTTACGTCTGAATATGTTCAAAGAGATATGTATGATTTTAGCGTAGAATTTTTAGAGCAGAATGGATATAACCATTACGAAATTTCTAATTGGGCAAGAAGTGGCAAAGAGTCTTTCCATAATACAAATTATTGGCGTAATAAGGAATATATTGCAATTGGTGCAGGAGCAAGTGGTTATTTAAATAGGTTTAGATATAAGAATGTTGAAAATATAAAAGAATATATAAAGTTGATAAATAAAGGTTTAAATGCTCAGTTTGAAAAAGAGTATATTGATGATAAATTATATTCTTTTGAGTCTATTATGTTAGGGCTTAGACTTTTAAAAGAAGGAGTAAGTATTAAACATTTTAATAATAAGTATTATCAAAACGTACTTAAAAGATGTATAGATGAAAGAGTTTTAGTGCAAGATAATAATGTAATAAAATTTGCTAAAGGGTACGAGTTTCTTTTTAATGAGATTGTTTCTAAATTCGTAATATAACGCAATAATCGATTTAAAATGAGATATTAACTTGTTGTAGTGTTATAAGTAAATATTGTATTGTATGGTATAATATGTATAAAAAGGAGGGGTAAGTACAACTGCAGGGTAGGAGCTGACGGACTTATTTATAGGAAGTTCATCCTGAGTCTGAAAATGCTCTTTCTGATGGACTTCAAAGTTTACTGCCTGAACAATTGAAAGACCTTGATGTAGTTGCAAATGCTGTTGGTAGGAAACTTTTATAGGTGATGATAAAAGTTGTGTAAATATTTCCTTACAGGGTTTTATGAGGTTTTGAAAAATATATGCAAATAAGAGAAAAATCTACACTCTTGTTTTTAGTTGGCAGGCAAATGTTTAGGATAATGTTTAAATTGTTTTATAGGTGGGACATTGAAGGTGTGGGAAATATCCCTAAAACAGGTGGCGCTATTATAGCACCAAATCATACGAGTTTTTTTGATCCACCTTTGGCAGGCTCTGCGATGAGAAGACCTCTATACTTTATGGCTAAAAAAGAACTATTTGATATACCAATTTTTGGTTGGATGATAAAGCGCACAAATGCTTTTCCTGTAAGAAGGGGCAGACAAGACGTGAGTGCAATGAAACATGCCTTTTCATTATTAGAAAGTGGGCGTTTGTTGTTGATGTTTCCTGAAGGTACACGTTCAAAAGATGGCAAGTTAGGTGTAGCAAAGGCTGGCCCTGGAATGGTGGCTTGTAATGCACAAGTACCTTTAATTCCTGTGAGAATAGAAAATACCAATAAGATGTTACAATTTGAGCAAATAAAAATTAAATATGGAAAACCTATATATCCACCAAAAGAGTTTACTAAAAATGATTATGTTATTTTGTCGCAAAGAGTTTTAGATGAGATTTCTAAAATGTAATTTTTTCATATAATGACACGGTGAATTTTAGGTATGTTAAAAATTAAAATGGCTAAAAATGCTGGTTTTTGTTTTGGTGTTAGAAGAGCAATAGAAATTGCTGAGAAGACTTTAAAAAATAGATCTAAAGTTTATACTTTAGGTCCAATTATTCATAACCCTCAAGAAGTTAAGCGTCTTGAAAAACAAGGTATAAAAACTTTAAAATCTGTAAGTAGAATACGAGATGGGTATGTAATTTTACGTACGCACGGTATTCCTTTTGACCTTCATAAGAAACTTAATGAAAATAAAAATATTAATGTTATTGATTCTACGTGTCCTTTTGTAAAAAGAGCTCAAGATGTGGTAAGAGAGTTGAGTAATAATGAAACAGCGGAAAATTTAAATATTATTATTGTAGGAGAAAAAATTCATCCTGAAGTAGTTGCGCTGGTTTCTTATGGTAATAAAAAGTGTGTTGTTATAGAAACTCCACAAGAAGCGAAAATGTTTAAAGGTAGTAAAAATTTAAGTATTGTAAGCCAAACAACGCAAACTTCTGAAAATTTTAATAATATAGTAAATATTTTAAGTAAAAATTATAAGATAGCAGTATATAACACCATATGTAAAGCAACTTTGGATAGGCAGCAATCTGCAGAGGAGCTTGCTTGTAGTGTAGATTTAATGATAGTTATAGGTGGTAAAAATTCTGGTAATACTACTAGACTTGCGCAGATATGTTCTTGTAAAACTAGAACTTACCATATAGAGACTTTTAAGGATTTAAAGAAGAGTTGGTTTGAAAATATTTCTACTGTTGGGTTGACTGCAGGGGCATCCACTCCTGACTGGATAATAAAAGATGTTGAAATTAAAGTAAAAGAAATTGGTGATACTATAAAAGACAATATTAGTAGAATTTAAATAAATCGAGGAGTTCGAATGCTAGAAAATAATAGTTCAGATAAAGTGATTACAAGTTTTGACTGTAATGAAAATGTAAGTATGGCAGACTTATTAAAAGACTACGACCTTTCTTTAGAGAATATTAATTTAGGTAAAGAGTTAGATGTAACTATTATTGAGGAGAATTCTGATGGGTTTATGGTAAATTTAGGAATGAAATCTGAGGGGATAATTCCTAAGTCAGAATTTGAAGATGGTAAGATTCCTGATGAGCTTAAAGTAGGTGCTACTGTAAAAGTTAAGTTTATAAATAATCAAGGACGCCCTATTTTGTCGTACAAGGCAATCGTTGAAGAGGCAAAATGGAATGAATTAGAGGAATCATTTAAAGAATCTAAACATATACGAGGGACAATACTTAAAGCAACAAAGGGTGGTTTTTTTGTAGATATTTCTGGTATAAGATCATTTTTGCCTGTTTCTCAAGTGGATATTCGTTATGTCAAAGATGTAAATAGTTATATTGGGCAAACTTATGATTTTATAATTATAGAATTTTATAGGAGTAAGAAAAACGTAGTTTTATCAAGGAGAAAACTTTTACAAGAAGCTAAAGATATTGCTCGTACTGACGCTTTGAAAAAAATTGAAGAAGGGCAAATAATTGATGGCACAATTTCAAATATTACAAAGTTTGGAGCTTTTGTAGACCTTAATGGTGTGGCAGGGCTCTTACATATTGGAGAACTTACTTGGTACAAAGTTAAAAAAGTTGAAGACTTGCTTCATATAGGGCAACAAATAAGAGTGCAAGTTTTAAAGGTAGACAAAAGTTTGGGGAAAATTTCATTAAGTATGAAAAGTCTTGCTCCACATCCTTGGGATAATGTTGACGAAAGATTTCCTATAGGGCTTGTAACAAAAGGTGTTGTAACTTCAATTGTAGATTATGGAGTTTTTGTTGAAATAGAGCCAGGAATAGATGGCTTATTGCATTTGTCTGAATATGCGTGGAATAATAGTTCAGCATTGCTGAAGAAAGAAATTAAAAAAGGACAAGAAATAGAAGTTAAAATAATAAGTGTAGATAAAGCGACCAAAAAGCTTGCTTTATCTGTAAAACAAATACAAGAAAGTCCTTGGGATTTAGCTTTTAAACATTATACTCCAGGAACAAAGGTTAAAGGGGTTGTTGCAAATATCATGCCTTTTGGAGCTTTTGTTAAGCTTGAAGAAGGGGTGGAAGGTCTTATACATATAAGTGATTTTTCGTGGACCAAAACAATAAAAAATCCTGAAAGTATGTTAAAAAAAGGTGACGAAGTTGAAGTAATTATTTTAAAAGTTAATCCAAAAAATGAAAGAATATCTCTTTCTTTAAAGCATGTTCAAGAAGACCCTTATAAAAAATATAAAATAGGGAATGTAGTTAAAGGTAAAGTTGTTAGAATTGTAGACTATGGGGCTTATGTTGAATTAGAATCAGGAGCAGAAGCATTTATAAGAAACAATGAATTTTCTTTTATGTTAAATGAAAGATCTCAAAGTTTATTTAAAGAAGGACAAGATATAGAAGCTAAAATAATAAAGATTGATTTAAAAAATCGTAAGATAGAGATTTCTATAAAAAGATTAGAATTAGAGAGAGAAAAAGATTTAATAAAACAGTATTCAAATCAAAATAGTGCAGTTACTTTAGGAGAAACACTTTCTGAAGAATAACAATTTTTGTAAAAACTAATTTACAAAAAATTTTTTAAAATCAGTAAAACTAGTTTAGTATCTTAACTACGTTACTAAGAGCAATCGCAACAAACATTTAAACAAATTAGCAAACTCGCAAAATGAAAAGACAAGAAAGACATAAATGAATTTTGCTTCAGACAATGCTAATTTGAAATATTAAATGTTTATTGCTCATAAGCCGCTCTTTGAGGTAACTCCGATAAGGTTCTAAGCTAGATCAATATCCGCCGTATAATTTGTAAAAGATCAAACACATCAACCCACTTGAAAAAGAGGGAAAGAATATAAAGTAAAGCTAGGAAAAAGATTAAACGTTAATAAAAGAACGTTGAGCATAAAAAGCTTTACAGCGATT
>JAISOG010000016.1 GCA_031275795.1 Candidatus Endomicrobiellum incisitermitis | reverse complement strand
AATTATTATCAATAATCGCTGTAAAGCTTTTTATGCTCAACGTTCTTTTATTAACGTTTAATCTTTTTCCTAGCTTTACTTTATATTCTTTCCCTCTTTTTCAAGTGGGTTGATGTTATGAACGCGTACAGACTCTTCAATATACATATGAGAAGTTTTATAATGTATAAGGTTTTGTGTTTATATTCCAAGTTAAAAAGTGTTTAGAAGTTTTTGATAGCTTGTCATAGGCCAAAATTCATCTGAAACCAAGTCTTCTACAGCGTCTACTTTTTGTCTTAAAGCATCCAAAATTTCTACACCTTTAGATGCAAACTCTTTTGCAGTTTCTGCTAGTTGGCCATGTGAAATTGTAACAAATTTATCTAACTCCGAGTTATATTTACTTATATCCTCATAAAGTTCAACTAACGTTTTAATTTCTTTTACAAATATATCTGACTTCAAGTTTAGTTTTACTAAATTTTTTGCAGTTTTAGAAAGTTGGTCTATTTGTTTTAAAATTGCAGGTAAAATTAATGTGTTTACAATCTTTATAGCGTACTTATATTCTATCTCTTTAGTTTTAATGTAATTTTCAAGTTTTATTTCTACTTTCGATTTTAGCTCTCTTTCATTTAATATGTTAAATTTAGCAAGAGAATTAACAGCATCTTGACTTAAAAAAAGTTTTAAAGCTTCAGGCGTATTTCTAGCATTAGGAAGACTCCTTTTTTCTGCTTCTTTATGCCAATCTTTTGAATATCCATTTTTTTCAAATCTTATGTCTTTTGTTTCTGAAATTATCTCTTTTACAACTTCTAAAGCTTTTTGCTTGACATCTGCATCACCTTTTTTAGATTCTATCCTGTTATAAATTTCATTAAATCCGTAAGCTGCTATAAAATTTAGTACAGTGCCAGCTTCTGATGGGTTTGAAGAAGAACCTAAAGCTCTAAACTCAAATTTGTTACCTGTAAACGCTACAGGAGAAGTTCTATTTCTATCAGAATAGTCTTTATTAACTTTTGGAAGATTTTGAACGCCAAGGGTAATTTCGTTTACTTCTTTCTCGTCAATGGTCTTTGCTTTTTCTATAGAATCTAACAAGTTACTTACATATTCCCCAAGGTACACTGACATTATCGCAGGAGGAGCTTCGTTTGCACCAAGTCTGTGGTCATTACCAGCATCTGCAACACTAGCCCTTAAAATTCCACCAAACTTTTTTACACCAAATAATACTGCACTTACTGCTATAAGAAAAGATATATTTTTAAGAGGAGATTTTGAAGGTTCAAAATAGTTTGCGCCACTATTATCACCAATAGACCAGTTAAAATGTTTGCCAGAACCGTTTATTCCAGCAAAAGGCTTTTCGTGAAGGAGCGCTACCATATTGTGCTTATCTGCAACTTTTTTTAACACTTCCATAATCTGCAGATTGTTGTCTATAGCTAAGTTAACCTCTTGATGTAAAGGTGCAAGTTCAAACTGATTAGGAGCAACTTCGTTATGTCTTGTCTTGATTGGTATTCCTTTACGATATAAAGTGTTGTCCACTTCTTCCATGAATTCTAAAATATTTTCTCGTATGGTGCCAAAATAGTGGTCTTCCATCTGTTGCCCTTTTGCCGGTTTGGTGCCAAAGAGCGTTCTTCCTGTAACTATAATGTCGGGCCTAGAAGCAACTAAATCTTTTGATAAAAGAAAGTACTCTTGTTCTATCCCTGCAAAAACTTTAACTTGTCTTGCATTTTTGTTGCCAAGCAGTTTTTGTAAAGCAATAACTTTTTCATTTAAAACTGTAAGAGACCTAAGTAAAGGTGTTTTTAAATCTAAAACTTCGCCTGTCCAAGAAAGAAAAACTGAAGGAATTACTAAAGTTTTTGTTTTTCCAGACTCTAAAAGAAATACTGGGGAAGTTGGGTCCCAAGCAGTGTATCCCCTTGCTTCAAATGTAGACCTTATGCCCCCTGAAGGGAAAGAAGACGCGTCTGGTTCTGACTGTACAAGCTGAGATGCGGAAAACCTTTCTATTATCTCACCATTATCACCATAATCTATAAAAGAGTCATGTTTTTGTGCAGTACCACCTCTTTGAGGTTGGAACCAATGAGTAAAATGCGTTGTCCCATTTTCTAAAGCCCATTCTTTCATAGCGTGGGCAACTTCCCCAGCTATTGACTGATCTAGAGCTTCTACATTATCTATAGCAGCGACAAGCTTTTTATAGATGTTTTTACTTAGCTTTTGTTCCATAACTTTTTTTGTAAACACCAATTCGCCGTAATAGTTGTGTATTGATTGCATAGATACTCCTTGTAGAAAATGTTTCTTCATCAATTGTGCTGATATTTAACCATTTTGTTGATAATATGTCAAGAAAATAGGATTTTTTCAAAAACGTAAAGCAAAAAAAGCAGTTGCGCCAAGAATATTGACACAACTGCTTGAAAATTATTGTATTAATATTATATCTCTAAAATAGTTAGAACATATATAAATATAACCATTCCACACAAAGCATAGCGTCCCATAGAGACAATCCACTTTCCAACAGGCTTTGAACGCCCAGTTTGAACTTCTTGCAAAACAAGATGTTTTGGAACAAACCAGAAAAAGAAAATAGCGCTGCCTAAAGCGCACAAAGGAATCAAATGTAAAGACAATAAATCAATAACCTTTCTTATGTTACCCACGACTAATACTTTACACAGCAAGAGTGTAGATGTAGAGACAAGAAATATAGCCAAAAGACGTGGTACTTTAAATTTATCATACAAAGCCTGTACAACTACCTCAAGCTGCCCTATAAAAGAAGTCAAAGCTGCAAAAAATATTGCCAAAAAGAAAGTAAACATAAAAAATTGGCCAAAAGGAATAGCTTTAAATATATCAGGCAAGGTTATAAATAAAAGGGCAGGTCCACTGTTTAAATCTTTTCCAAAAGCAAATACTGCTGGGATAATCATAAATGTGGCCAATATAGAAATAAATGTGTCTGCAAAAACAATGTATTTTGCAGAAGAAGTTATGTCACTGTCTTTTTTCGTATAAGAGCCGTATGTAACCATTGTTGAACCCCTTAAAGACAGAGAGTAAAAAACTTGACCTAAAGCTATCATCCAAGTTTTTACATCAAACATATAGTTCCAATCTGGAGAAAATAAATACTTATATCCTGCAATTGCGTTTGGTAAGAAAGCTACTCTTATGGCTAAAATTATAATAAGTATAAAAATTGCAGGAAGCATTATAGCACAACTCTTTTCTATGCCATTTCTAATACCGCCAGCCAAAGCTACTACAGCTATAAGTAAAGTTATAATCATCCAAAAAAGAACGTGTTCATTGCTTGATATTGCAACATAATATTGATTGCTGCTAACTGCCTTAAAAGCCGAACCTGTTAAAGAACCCAAAGTAAAACGTATAACCCAAGAAAACACTAATGTATACCCCACAGCCTGCAAAAAAGCGACAAGAACACATATCCAACCAAAGACTTCCCCTGGCACTGTGTTTTTATTGCGTAACTGTAAAATTTTCTTGAAAGCTGTTGCGGGACCTCCACCAGTAAATCGTCCAACAGACACTTCGCCGATTAAGGCAATAAGTCCTAAAGCGATTGCGCATACAACATAAGGAATTACAAATGCTGCTCCGCCTCTTTCGCCAACACGGTAAGGGAAAAGCCACATGTTTCCCAAG
This sequence comes from Candidatus Endomicrobiellum incisitermitis, assembly GCA_031275795.1. Taxonomy (GTDB): domain Bacteria; phylum Elusimicrobiota; class Endomicrobiia; order Endomicrobiales; family Endomicrobiaceae; genus Endomicrobiellum; species Endomicrobiellum incisitermitis. The sequence continues at coordinate 19,622 of JAISOG010000016.1, read as the reverse complement.
CCAATTGCGGTACTGGCAGCAGCAAAAATCAAACCCCATTTTGATGAAAAAGAATCTTTTGGCGAACTCATTTGGCAATTCTCCTATATTTTTTATCTTGTTGTATAAATCTTACTCAAAAAAAACAAAGAGCATAAAGAGAATTCTCTTAGCAACTTTGTTGTTTTACTTAATAAAGAAGAGAACATATATATTTTATTTTTTTTTGAAAAATATATCAATAAAATTTTAAAGTATGTCACTAAAAAGTAACAGTGAACAAACAGATATAATCTAATTTTGTCCTTTAGCTACCACAATCTCAACTTCTTATGAGAGAATCCTTAAAATTTTCAAAAAAGTACAAAATCAAGTTTAAGATAACACTGTTACGATACTAAACTACATTAACTCTTACAACCAAGCTTATATTTTTTCTGTACAATTTAAAGAATTATTTAAATTACTATTTATAAATTTGGTGTTTGGTTTAAGCTTTTCAACAAACTTTGTAAGTATAAGTGTTAGAGCACCGTCTCCTGTAATATTGCAAGCTGTACCAAAACTGTCTTGCAATGCGAAAATACTAAGAATAAGCGCTGTTGCGCTACTATCAAACCCAAGCACACTGATGATAAGACCTAAAGATGCTATTACTGTACCACCTGGTACACCTGGAGCTCCTACAGCAAACAACCCTAACAACAAACAAAACAAAACCATAAGCCCTACAGAAGGCAAGTGACCATAATAGATTTGCGAAACAACCATTACAAAAAATACTTCAGTAAGAACAGACCCACTAACATGTATATTTGAAAAGAGCGGTATACCAAAATCTACCATATCTTCACGTAACACTTCTGACTTTCTTGCACATTCTAACGCTATAGGCAAAGTAGCAGCCGAGCTCATAGTTCCAATTGCTGTAAGATATGCAGGTCCATAATATTTTAAAATTTTAAAAGGACTTTTTTTAGAATATATAGCAGCAACACCATACAAAACTGCAAGCCATATATAATGCCCTGCAATTACAACTAACACTACGACTGCAAAAATCGGTAACTGTTTTGCGATAACACCTTCATAAGATAAAGAACAAAATGTGCAACCAACAAAAAAAGGTAACATTGGAATTAATATTCTTGTAACTATAGAAAGAACTATTTGGTGAAATTCTTCTAATAATTTTATTGTTATTGTAGACTTTGTCCAACAAGCTGCTATCCCAACAATAACAGAAATAAATAAAGCACCCATACCATTTATAATAGGAGTGACGTTTAACTCAAATGTTACTTTTGGTAACTCCTTTGCCTGCATAACATGGGAACTAATGTTTAAATGAGGAATAAGCTCAAAACCTGCAAATAAAGACATAAGTGCTGCACCAATGCTTGATATATAAGCTAACAAAAAAGCAAACCCTAAAACTTTAGAAACACTTTGTCCTAGTTTAGTAATCGAGGGCGTTATAAAACCAATTACAATAAGAGGAACACAAAAGAAAATAAAAGATCCTAAAAGTTTCTCTATAGTAACAATAACTTGCATAATATTATTTTCAACATAACAGCCAGCTATACTTCCAACAATCATGCTTAGAATCAACTTTGCTGGCAAACTATTTACAAACTTTCTCATACTTAAACTCCTTTTTTATTAACAACTCGTTTTATATATCAAAACGTTATAAATTTTGCAAAAAAGTATACTTGGCAATTATTTAATGTTAACTTTGTTAAGTCTTTAAATAGACACTTATACTCACAACAACTTATAAAATTTTACTACAAGTTCTTTTTAGTATTAAAAAGAAGATCGATACGTAACTTTACTTGTTAAACATTTGGTTGGAAAATTGTTTGCAATGTTGTAGGATTACTACATCGTAAAAAATCGTAAATATTTGCAGTGTGTTTAGTGTTTATATTAAACCTGTTAGTTATAATCTTGATCATCAATTAACTCTTTTACTTTTTTGATTGTGCCCTTTATATTGTTTGACATTACAATTTCTGATATCATGCAAACGTTGTCAGGCTTATATTTTAAGACTTGTTCAATATTTGAAAATTTAATACCACCAATTGCAACTTTTGGAATTTTTATGTTATCTACACAAAATTTTAAATACTCTAGACCTACAGGACCCGAAGCATCATCTTTTGTAAAAGTTTGGTAGAGCGGCCCTACTCCTATATAATCTGCACCCTCTTGTTGCGCAAGTAAAGCTTGGTTTTGGTATTGTGTTGATAAACCTATAATCATGTTAGGACCTACAAGTTCTCTTGTTTTTCTTATAGGCAAATCGGTTTGCCCTATATGAAGACCATCACTTTTTACAGCTAAAGCTATGTCTATATCATCGTTTACAATAAAAAGACAGCTATACTGTTGCGTCAATTTACGTATAATTTCACATTGTTTAAATTTTTCTATTTTTTGTTTATGTTTTTCTCTATACTGTAAAATTTTTACTCCGCTGTCTAACATCTCTTTAACTACTTCGATATTATCTTTCCCATTTGACAACTTTTCATCTGTTATAGCATAAAATCCTTTTGGCATTATCTTCTTCATAACATTACTTAGCCCTTTACTAAATATAGACTGTGTTAAATGAACCCACAACCTGTACATTTTTAATAACACTAGTCTTTAAAATTAAAACATTTTAGAAACTTGTTTGTTTCTTATTTTTACTAAACAAAAACATTGGAAAACATTAACACATATAAAATAAATGTTATCATATAAAAACATAAACTCGCAAGTAACGTATCTTCGCTAATGGTTGATTAACTCATTACAAGTTGAAATGTTTAATTATCTCAGTCATTGCTTCTGTAGCTTTTAATGGAATAAAAATGTCTGTAATATTGTTTGTGAAAGTTGAGGGCGAAGGATTAATTTCAATAATAGTGGCCTTATGTTTTTTCGCTTCAAATGGAAGTGAAGCTGCAGGATAAACAGTGCCAGTAGAACCTATAACAAGCATAACATCACATATAGAACACTCTTTTATAGACATTTGTAGGTCATACTCTGGCAACATCTCTCCAAAAAAAACAAAGTCTGGCTTTAGTATTTCATTACAAAGTTTGCAACGAGGGGCAACTTGTAAATCAAAATCTGTAATAGAGTACTTACTATTGTCTTTCATGCAAATCAGTCTTTGCGCATTACCGTGAAGTTCACAGACATTTTTATTTCCAGCTTTTGTATGCAAGTTATCAATATTTTGAGTAACTACAGATTTTAATAACCCGCTTTCTTCAAGTTTGGCAATTGCAATGTGAGCTGCGTTTGGAGTTGCCTTAAGAGTAGTTTCATAAAACCCGTCGCAAAGCATATCCCAAGTTTCTTGTGTATGGTTTATAAAATAGTTTATATCAAAAAGTTTTTCTTTATACTTGTTCCAAATCCCATTTTCTCCACGAAAAGGAGGAATTCCACTTGCAACAGAAATGCCTGCACCTGTAAAAGCTATTACGTATTTTGATTTACCTAAAACATTTATAGTATCTTGTACAGCTCCTTGCATATGTTATCCTTTTTTAACAAGTACAAATTATTTAAAGAATTCTATAATCACTTTTGTATTAATCATAAATACAAAATCAATGCTAACCTTATTTTGAATTCTGTGTTAAATATACAATAAAACTTTATATTTCTAAAACCGGTACAATTATAATATTTTCGTTTGGTATAGACATTACTTTTTTATACAGACAAATTACAGCTCCTGTACCAACCTTTTTTTTAAATATAGAAAGAGTTTTAAAATTTTTATAGTCTCCAAAATCCGGATTTGCAGTTTTTTTAACTTCTATAGGATACAAAGTCATATCTTTCTCAATTATAAAATCAATTTCTTTTTGATCTTTATCTCTATAAAAATATATATTTGGTTTATCGCCATTGTGCAAATAAGATTTTAAAATTTCAGAAAATACGTAAGTTTCAAGCATGTTTCCGCTTTGGGCACCATTCTTGAGAGAATCAGGAGAATCCCAAGAACATAAAAACGATGCAAGGCCTGTATCAAGGAAATAAATTTTTGGCGTTTTTATAACTCTACTTGCAATGTTTGAACTGTACGGGTAAATTAACTGTACTATGCCAGAACGCTCTAAAATTTCAAGCCACAACTTTGCTGTTCTTATATCAATATGCACATCCTTGCTCAAGTCAGAATAATTTAACAGTTGGCCTGTCCTTGCAGCAACAGCAATAAGAAAATTATAAAAATCTAATTCGTTTTCTATATTATAAAAATCTCTAACATCGCGCTCTATATAAGTTTGAATATAAGAATCGTAAAAAATTTTTCTATCAGTGTTTTTGTTAGCTATAAGTCGTGGGAAAGACCCTTGCCATATTTTTTCAAAAATTTGAGGCGACGTAAAAGGTTTTGACAAACTTTTTTTTAAAGCCAGCTCTTTAGATGGTAAAAATGGTTTTGACTCAAAAGGTTTTTTAATCATTTCTTTATGCGATAGTCCTAACATATCAAGTATGGCAACACGACCCGCAAGCGATTCTCTAACACCTTGCATAAGTCTGTATTTCTGAGAACCTGTAAGCCAAAATAGTCCATCTTTATTTACCTTGTCAGAATAAATTTTAATATAAGTGAACAATTCTAAAGCGTATTGTACCTCATCTATTATAATAGGAGGCTCATTTTCTTGAATAAATCTTTCAGGATCATTTTTTGCAAGATTGCGAGCTTTTAAATCATCAAGGGTTACATACTTGCGTCCTTTTTCTGCCAAATGAGTCATCAACCAACTTTTACCAACTTGTCTCATACCAGTTAACAATATCACTGGGAACCCTTTTGTTATTTTTTCAATTACAGGCTGTATTGTTCGTTTAAACATAGTTTCCCTTTCTAGTTTTGGCTATTTTGACATATATATGCAATTATAAACGAAAAAAATTTGATTGTCAAAAATATATTTATATTTTCATAAAAGCGCAAATAACAATAACCTATACTTTTCCAGTGCTGGCGTAGATAGCTTATTTGCTATAATTGCGTTATGAAAAATCAGAACTTTTATTGCCTGCAGACTCTTTTGCAAAGTTAAAAATAGCGCTTTTTGTATAGAGCAGACGCTGTGTATGCTGGCATTGCAGAAATGTCGTTATAAGCAAAATCAAACTTCCCTATAGGAAATATGTATGGAGGAATTACTTTTGCTCACAATTTAGGCAAAAAAGTTTACTTAACGCTCAACTTGTTTTCTCATATTAAAGATATCCCAAACCTTAAAAATTTATAGTAATTTTAACATCGGAGGAGTTGTATATGTCTTACGAAAAAAATGAAGATTTTTTTAAAACTTTAGAACAATGGATTGAACAAAATGGAATAAGTATAGATAGACCAAAAGGCACTCCGCATCCACGATTTCCAAACTTAATTTATCCTATAGATTATGGCTATATTAATGGTACTAAATCTCAAGATGGTAGTGGCATAGATTTGGTAAAAGGCGATGACGAATCTTTAAAAATTGTGGGTATAATTTGTGCTCTTGACCCGGTTAAAAAAGATTCCGAAGTGAAAGTACTCCTTAATTGTACAGAAGAAAACACAAAAACTGCAATGATGATGTTTAACAATCATATAATGAAAGGGATACTATTAAGAAGATAAAATTCTAAGATTTGTTGATATTTTAAAATATATTTATTAGTAAACTCACCCCTCTTTTACTTAAAACTATCTTATTTGCAAGTTTGCTATTTTGAATAAAAGTTTGTTGCGAGTGCTCTAGTAACGTAGATAAGATTCTAAACTAGACCTGCTTTTGACTCAACACAGATATAATTTGTTTAGTCTGGTTTAGAACCTTATCGGAGTTACCTCTAAGAGCGTTCTATGAGCAACAAACATTTAATATTGCAAATTAGCAGTGTCTGAGCAAAATTCATTTATGTCTTTCTTGTCTTTTCATTTTGCGAGTTTGCTAATTTGTTTAAATGTTTGTTGCGAGTGCTCTAGGAACGTAGTTAAGGGTCTAAACTAGACTAAACAAATTATATCTGTGTAAAGTCAAAAGCAGATCTAGCTTAGAATCTTAATGGAGTTACCTCTAAGAGCGTTCTATGAGCAATAAACATTTAATATTGCAAATTAGCACTGTATGAAGCAAAATACATATAAGTCTTTTTTGTCTTTTCATTTTGCGAGTTTGCTAATTTGTTTAAATGTTTGTTGCGAGTGCTCTAGTAACGTAGATATGGTTCTAAACTAGACCAAACTACTACATCTCAGAGTGAAGTGGGAGGAAAGGATTAACCCTTGCTAAATTTTGTATTATACTTAAAAGCTTAGAGATCACATCATTTGTCAGTAAGCCAATCAATAATATTCTTATGAATAATTCCTTCTCGACTCATATCAAATTCGTCCATACTAATAACATATTTAGGAAAATTGTCACCTACTTTTTTAAACACACTAAATTCTCTATTTATAGTTTGGTCATTTACAAGCAAATAGCAAACTTGAAAATATTCTAATACTCCTTCTTTCTCTGCAATAAAATCAATTTCTTTTTCTCCAATCTTCCCAACTGTTACAAAATACCCTCGACGTAACAATTCTATATAAACTATATTTTCTAACACTACTTCAATGTCTTTTATGTTGTTTTTATTAACAGCTTGCCTCAAACCGTGGTCGGCAATATAATATTTTTCATTAACACTTAAAACTTTTTTGTCTTTGATATCCTTGCGACTGACTTTGTATAGTAAAAACGCTTCCTGGCAATATGAGAGATAATTTAAAATTGTATCAGGATGTAGAGTTCTTTTTTCACTTTTAAAATATTTAGATATTGAATTTGCCGAAAAGGTTTTCCCGATATTTCCCATTGCATAAGTTATAACTCTATTTAACAAATCCACTTCATTGATTTGCCTTCGTTTCATAATATCTTTTAACACGATTGTACTAAACAAATCTTCAAGATACTGTTTGCAAGGTTCTTTTTGATAATTAAGCATTGACAAAAAAGGCATACCGCCAAATTCAATATATTTTTCAAAATATGATTTGTAAACATATTTCATTGCATTGTCACGCTTTTGTTCTTTTTTATTTAAGCAAAGATATTCCGCAAATGAAAACGGATATACTACAAATTTAATATATCTCCCCGAAATCAATGTTGAAAGTTCGCTTGAAAGCATTTTGGCATTTGAACCTGTAATATAAATATCGCAATTGGTCTTAACTCTTAAAGAGTTAACGCATTTTTCCCAATTTTCAACTTCTTGAATTTCATCTAATAAAAGGTAAGCAGAGCCGTTAATTTCGCTTATTTTATTAGATAAGTATCTGTGTAGAGTTTTATAATTTTTTAATTCCTCGTTGTCTAATTCTTCAAAGTTAAGTTTTATAAATTGATTTTCTTTTGCACCATTTTCAATCAAGGCACTTTTGACAAGCTCTAACATTACAGATTTTCCACCACGGCGTACACCAGTAATAACTTTTATTAAATCAGTATTAAAAAATGGGCGAATTTTTTCTATATAATCTTCTCTTTTAATCATTATTTTTTTCACCTCTAATAAAAATATTAAACCACTATTACAATGAAATGTCAAGATTTTTATTCAATGCATTGAATAAAAATGCAAGAAGATGATTTTATTTCATCACAGCAAAAGAATAATATGCCCATGATCGAGCAAATTTAGCATATTATTGACACTACTGGTTTAATATTTTTAGTTGGCCTGACTGGTTTTAAAGGGAAAGGCAGAATTTTTTCATAAAATTTTCAGTTTATGAAAACCACCACAGGGAAATTAGATGACAAAGGAAAGTGTTATAGGTTTGATCTAGTTAAGTATCTTTACCTACGTCACAAGGGTACTCACTAAGCTAACAATCGCAATAAACATTTAAACAAAATAGCAAAATAGTAAATAAGGATTACAAACCCTACATATTAATTATTATGTATTTTTTTAATTATCTGATTAATTTTTGCGTTAAAGTATGGGTCTGCGTCCATCTTCTCTTTTATTTTGTTGTAAGCATGCATTACTGTTGAGTGATCTCTACCACCAAAAGCCTCCCCTATAGCATTTGTTGAAAACTCGTCACTTAACGTGCGCACTAAATACATAGCGATCTGCCTTGGAAAAGCAACGGCGTCTGTTCTACGTTTTGAGTTCATATCTTTAATGTTAAGATTAAACTCATCTGCAACAACTTGTTTTATGCTTTCTATTGTAATTCGGGCACAATCGTCCGTTTTAATAATATCGTGCAATATTTTTTGTACAGAATCCACCGTAAGAGGTGTGCCCGTAAATAAAGAAAATGCAGTAATTCTAAGCAAAGAGCCTTCTAGTTGCCTTATATTAGATTTAATTTGTGAAGCTATATAAATAACAACATCGTCTGGAATATATATTTTTTCTTCTTCTGCCTTTTTACGCAATATTGCTATTCTTGTTTCTAAATCTGGAGGCTGTATGTCAGCAATAATACCCCACTCAAACCTAGAAATTAGTCTTTCTTCAACACCTTCAAGTTCTTTGGGTGGTCTATCTGAAGAAACAACAACCTGTTTTTTAGAATTGAAAAGATTGTTAAACATATGAAAAAATTCTTCTTGAGAACTTTCCTTACCCATCAAAAACTGGATATCATCTATTAACAAACAGTCTAACCCTCTATATTTACTTTTAAAAGACGAAACCTTATCAAACCTTATAGATTCTATAAACTCTGTAACAAACTTTTCGCAAGTTACATACATTACTTTTGAGTTTGGAGTTGCTTGTTTTATGTAATTGCCTATAGCGTGTAACAAGTGAGTTTTCCCTAGCCCTACACCGCTATACATAAACAAAGGGTTAAACTGTTTCCCTGGACTTTTTGCCACAGCTTCGCAACAACCGTGCGCGAACCTGTTTGAAGCGCCAACAACAAACCCTGGAAAAACGTATTTAGGGTTTATTTGATCTTTTTCTCCTAGTCCTGACTGTTGAATATGTACTTCTACGTCTGCATGTTCAGGTATATCTCCTGCTTTTTTTATTGCTTGTGACAAATCTTGCTGCAGTTTAAATTCTATTGTTATTGCGTTACCACATTGTGCAGATATTATCTGTTCTATTTTTTTTTGCTGATTTTTTGATATCCATTGCAAAAAATAAATATTTGGCACTTCTAAAGTAAAAATATTATTTTCTAAAGCTATGGGTTTTAATGGCTCTATCCACAATTTGTATGTTTCTGCAGTAACAGACGATTTAATGTTGTCCATCACTTTTTCCCATATACTACACACCGAATTGTTCATATAATCCCCAAGTTATCCACAAGTGTTGATAAGTTGTTAATCGTATACATTTTCTTGATTTTAAAAATATTAAAAAACACAACATTACACTCGACAAATTGTATACTTTTTTATTTCTATTGTCAAACTTAAAAAGTCTAAAATGCTAAGGTTAGCAGGCCTTAAAAGAGGTGAAATTTTTAAGTTATTCACAATCTCTAAACCTTTACTTTTGTCCAACTCTTTAAATGATGCTATAGCATTTAAAATAGTTTTCCTGCGCATACTAAAAGCATGTTTTACAAACTCAAAAAGTAGAGGGTTCGGTTCTTTAGATATTTTGTTTTTAAGCCTTATAACTGAAGAAACTACTTTTGGTTGAGGACTAAAACATTTTGGAGAAACGTCAAACAATATCTCACTTTCAGTATAATAAGATGTAAATATTGAAATATATCCATAATCTTTACTGCCAGGCTTTGCTGCTAAACGGGCCACAACCTCTTTTTGTAACATAAAAACTGCTTCAGACCAGTTGTTTAAAGGCAACACTTTTTGAAGTATCGCAGTACCAACATTGTAAGGTAAGTTTGAAATGATCTTTAAATTACTCTGTTCTTCTAACATTTCGTATTTAAGAAAATCTTCATTAACAATTTTTACATTTTTTATATTATTAAACGCAAAGTAACGTTTTAAGCTGTCCACTAACTGCAAATCTATATCTACACAAGTAAGAAACTTAACTCCTGGTTGCACAAGTTTAGTTAAGATGCCTTTTCCCGGGCCGATTTCTAAAACGTTGTCAATTGTACTTAAATTTAAAGATCTAACAATATTTTTTGCGATATTATTATCAACCAAAAAGTTCTGTCCATATTTTTGTCTCATTGTGATATTATTACATATTATTAAAGTTTTCTAAAGATTGTGTTGTTTTACTAAAACCCCATTTTATAACATGCCAACTTTTAACTTGATAAAACTGTGAATAACTTTTAAAAAATTGTATAATTAACTTACTTGATAAAACTGTGAATAACTTTTAAATTTTATCAACATAGTTATAACAGAAAGACTTTTTTAAATTTCTGTTGATAATTATTGTTTTTTAGAGTTATTAAAAAGTTATCCACAATATACCAAGCATTATTGTTATTATTTCTAGCTTTTTCTTAGAAACCATGGAGGAGTAAATGAAGGTAATTTGTGGAAAAGATGAATTAATAAAAGGAATACAGATAGTATCTCCTATAGCGTCATCCAAAAGTACACTACCGGTGTTATCTAACTTTCTATTTGAAACAGATTCAGATAAAATAAAACTTTCTTCAACAGACTTAGAAATAGCAGTTCAGTGTTACATTAAAGGTGAAATCGTAGAAGAAGGTGGCATAACAATACCAGCTAAACGGTTTGCTGACATAATAAAAGAACTTTCACCTGACCACGAAATAGAAATAAAGGCAGATGATGCAAATCAGATTAATATAAAGTCAGGCAAATCCAAGTTTAATCTTATGGGGATCTCGCAAAAAGAGTATCCTGTAATACCCCAATTCCCAAAAGATAACAATATAATTATAAAAAGAGGCATTTTTACATCCATGGTTAAAAAGACCATTTTTGCAGTGTCTAAAGATGCCCAGAGGTACGTTTTAAATGGCGTTTACGTCATAATAGAAAACGATAAGCTAAAGATGGTATCTACAGATGGGAGAAGACTTGCTTATATAGAAAATAACAGTGTAAAAACTAATGTAAAAGGTAAAGCTATAGTACCATCTAAAGCTATGACAGACATTTTAAGGCTTTTGACATCTGACGTGCAGTCAGAAACAATAAAACTTGGTTTAACAGATAATCAAATGGCTTTAGATATGGACGGTATTACGTTTCTGTCTACACTAATAGAAGGTACGTTTCCTAACTATGAGCAAGTGATACCTAAAACAGCTGAATCTAAAATTAGGTTGAACGTTAAAAACACATTAGCGGCAGTAAAACAAATGGCTTTGCTCACTGCTGATAAAATTTCTTCAGATAGATCTACTGCTGTAAAATTCTATTTTAGTTCAAACAATTTAAAAATTTCAGCATCAACAGCTGGGCTTGGGTCTGGCGAGGTTGATTTAGAAGTTGAATATAAAAATGAACCTGCAGAGATAAACTTTAATCCTAACTTTGTAAAAGAAGTTTTACAAAACATAGATGAAGAGTTTATTATTTTTGAGTTTAAAAATGCGTTAAATCCTGCAAAAATTTCACCTGAAAACGACAAAAATTATCTTTGTGTTATTATGCCAATAAGAGTGTAGTTTTATGGCCTGGACACAAGCCTGTGATATTATTAATTCTCTAAAAAAAAAGTTTGGTCTTGAAAGCGAAATTTTTACTATAGCTAAAGTATGGGAAAAAGAAGTAGGTATAGAGGGTATAGGTATAACAGGCTACAGAAACGGTACAGTATTTGTTAAAACGCAAAGTTCTGTAGCTAGTTATGAACTTAATTTACGTAAAAAAGAAATAATTAGAAAGTTAAACCAATATGTTGGCAAAGTTGTAGTAAAAAATATTAAAGTAAAGATAATGTAAATATTCATTGAGACAGCGACAGTCTTAACATTAAAACACGGTACTTTTAACATTATTGTAAGTTAACTTGACCAAACACAACATATATGCCCAAACCCAAATACTGCGACAGGGCAATATGTTGTTTTCTTAAATAGATTGATTTTTAGTCACATATACATGTAAAGGAGCTTTCATGGCAAACGAAGAAGTAAAGAGAGGTAGTTCTGTAAGCGAAGGTTCTAAAAAGACAAATTATGATGCGTCAAACATTCAAATTTTAGAAGGCTTAGAAGCGGTTCGTAAAAGGCCTGCTATGTATATTGGATCTACAGGTGAGCAGGGGTTACATCATTTGGTTTATGAAGTTGTAGATAACTCTATAGATGAAGCTTTAGCAGGTTATTGTAAAAATATTGAAGTTATAATACATCCTGACAATTCTATAAGTGTTTTAGATGATGGACGAGGTATACCAGTAGACCCTCATCCTGACCCTAAATATAAAGGTATATCAGCTTTAGAAATAGTGCTTACAAAGCTGCATGCTGGTGGTAAGTTTGATAAAAATACTTATAAAGTTTCTGGTGGGCTTCATGGTGTGGGTGTGTCTTGTGTAAACGCTTTAAGTGACTTTTTGGAAGTAGAAGTTTACAGAAATGGTAAAAAGTACCAGCAAAGTTATTCTAGGGGAAAGGCTTTAGGACCTGTAAAAGAAGTTGGGTCTACAGATCAAAGAGGCACAAAGGTAACATTTCATCCTGATGCTGAAATTTTTTCTGTGATCACTTACTCCTTTGATATTCTTGCAAACAGGTTAAGAGAACTCGCATTTTTAAATGCTGGTACGCATATAAGAATTGCAGATGGAAGGGACGATAAAGAACATATTTTTGACTATGATGGTGGCATAAAAACGTTTGTGCAGTATTTAAACACCAACAAAAACGTTATAAATAAGGAACCTATTTATTTTACAAAAGAGAAAGATAGCGTTGTTGTAGAGGTTGCTATGCAATATAACGACTCTTACAATGAGCATGTTTTTACTTTTGTAAATAATATTAACACAATAGAAGGTGGAACGCATTTGTCAGGGTTTCGTTCTGCTTTAACTAGATCTGTAAATGAGTATATTAAAAAGAACGAGATATCTAAGATTAAAAATTTAAAACTTTCAGGTGAGGACGTTAGGGAAGGGCTGGTAGCAGTTATTTCTACAAAAGTGCCAAACCCACAGTTTGAGGGACAAACTAAAACAAAGTTAGGAAACTCTGAAGTTGAAGGTATAACACAGTCTATAGTTGGTGACGCGCTGACAATATTTTTGGAAGAAAATCCTGGTATAGCAAGTGCTATTTTGGATAAAGCTATAAACGCTGCAGAAGCTAGAGAAGCTGCAAGGAAAGCCAGAGAACTTACAAGAAGAAAAGGAGTGTTAGATTCTGGTTCACTGCCTGGTAAACTTGCAGACTGTTCTGAAAAAGATCCTCAAAAAACTGAACTTTTTATTGTTGAGGGAGATTCTGCAGGTGGGTCTGCAAAGCAGGGCAGAGATAGATCTTTTCAGGCTATATTACCTTTAAGAGGTAAAATTTTAAATGTAGAAAAATCTCGTCTTACAAAAATGCTTACTAATGAAGAAATAAAAACTTTAATCACTGCTATTGGTGCTGGTATTGGTAAAGACGAGCAAGATTTTAATATAGATAAAGTGCGTTACCATAAGATTATTATTATGACTGATGCTGATGTTGACGGTGCCCACATTAGAACGCTTCTTTTAACTTTTTTTTATAGACAAATGCCTCAACTTATAGAAAAAGGGTATGTGTATATTGCTCAACCGCCTTTATATAAAGTTAAAAAAAGTAAAAAAGAAATGTATTTAGACTCTGAAGAAGAGTTAGATAAATTTTTGTTTTCGTCTGCTCTTGAAGGACTAGAAATGTTTTTGATAAAGGATGGCAAAGTAATAAAAGAAATAGGTTTTGGAACCTTAAAAAAGATAGTAGAAAATATTAGCGAATTAGACGTCTTGTTAAGGAAAGTTCAAAGAAAAGGCGTAACTTGGAACGATTATCTTAAGTTTCATGCAGAAGACACAATCCCTATTTACAGAGTAATTAAAGATGGTAAAGTAGAGTACATTTATTCTGATAAAGAGTGGAAAGAGTTTAAAGAGCAGTTCCTTACAAAGCGTAGACAACTACAAGCTTTGCAAGGAGAACTTGTAGAAATTACTGAAAGTTTGCAACTTAATGAAGTTGTTCCCGAATACAAAGATTTGTGGGAACTTGCACGTATAGATAAACTCGCAAAACAGTTAGAACTTGAAGGTTTGCATTTAGAACATTATGGACAAATGCACCAAAAGCCGGTTTATCGTTTGCAAGATTCTCAAAAAAAAGAGCATGGCGATATTTACGAGTTGCATTCTACAACAGAGCTGATAGACACTATAAGAGAACTTGGCAACAAAGGTGCGACAATTCAAAGATATAAAGGTCTTGGAGAAATGAATCCTGATCAGCTTTGGGAAACTACAATGGAAATAAAAAATAGAAAACTTTTGCAAGTAAAATTGGAAGATGCTATTGAGACAGATAGAATCTTTACAACTCTCATGGGTGACCAAGTAGAACCTAGAAGGGCTTTTATACAAACGCATGCGCTAGATGTAAAAAATCTTGACGTTTAGTCAGATAAGCCTACTTACGAACTTTTCCCTATAAAATAGTTAATACGACATAACAATAAATAAGAGGACAGAAATGGCAAAAGATAAAGACCCAAATAAGTTGCAAGACTCGGCATCTCTTGAAGTTGTTGCAGCAAACATTGTTCCAAGAAACATTGAAGATGAAATGAAGACCTCTTATATAGATTACGCTATGAGCGTAATTGTAGGAAGAGCTTTGCCGGACGTTAGAGATGGATTAAAGCCTGTGCATAGAAGAATACTTTATGCGATGAAGGAAATGGGACTAAAGCATAACACGGCATACAAAAAATCTGCAAGAATTGTTGGTGATGTTTTGGGTAAATATCATCCACATGGTGACTCTGCAGTTTATGGTGCAGTTGTAAGAATGGCACAAGACTTTTCTTTAAGATATCCAATGATAGACGGACAAGGTAACTTTGGTAGCATAGATGGTGACTTTGCAGCAGCTATGCGTTATACCGAAATTAGAATGGATAAAATTACAGACGAAATGCTTGCTGATTTAGATAAAAACACTGTGGATTTTATACCAAACTATGATGGCTCTTTAAAAGAACCTTTAATTTTACCAACAAAATTGCCAAGTCTTTTAATTAACGGCTCTTCAGGTATTGCTGTAGGTATGGCAACTAATATACCTACACACAATTTAGCAGAGACTTGCGATGCTTTAGTTGCTTTAATAGACGATCCAGAACTTCCAGTTAGCGAAATAGCTAGGTGTATTAAAGGGCCTGACTTTCCCACAGGAGCTATTATTTTGGGCAAAGGCGGAATTAAAGAGTATATGGAAAAAGGTAGAGGTTCTGTAAAAATAAGAGCTAAAGTCGAAATAGAAGAATTAAAAAGTTTTAGAGAAGCTATAATTGTAAAAGAAATTCCATACCAAGTAAATAAAACAAACCTTATAACTTCTATTGCAGATTTAGTGAAAGATAAAAAGATAGACGGTATTTCTGACTTGCGAGATGAGTCTGACAGAGAAGGTATAAGAGTAGTTATAGAGATTAAACGTGATGCAAATGCTCAAGTTGTGTTAAACCAACTTTATAAACATACACAAATGCAAACTTCTTTTGGCGTTATAATGCTTGCTCTTGTAAATAATAGGCCAAAAGTTATGAACATTAAAGAAATTTTGGTGCACCATATTGAGCATAGAAAAGTTGTTATAGTAAGAAGAACACAGTTTGACTTGAAAAAAGCTGAAAATAGAGCGCATCTTTTGGAAGGTTTAAAAATAGCAATAGATAATATTGACGCTGTTATTAAAATAATAAAAGAGTCGCGTGAAGAAGAAGCTGCAAGAGCTGTGTTAATGTCTAAATTTCATTTAACAAAAGCGCAATCTGAAGCTATTTTGGAGATGAAAATTCGTCAGTTGACTGGCCTAAAACGACAGGAAGTAGAAGACGAGTATTTAGAAAAAATAAAACTTATAGAGCAACTGCGTTCTATTTTAGCGGCCCCTAAAAAAGTTTTAGCAATAATCAAAGAAGAAGTTGTTGAAATTAAAAAAGAGTATGGCGACAAAAGAAAAACACAAATTCAAGCTGCAGAGGCAGATTTTAACATCGAAGATTTGATTCAAGAAGAGGATGTTGCAGTGACAATGTCTCATTCTGGGTATATCAAGCGTATTCCTTTAGATACATATAAAGCTCAACATAGAGGAGGACGAGGAATAACTGCTATGAATACTAAAGAAGAGGACTTTGTGGAAAGTTTGTTTATCACAAATTCTCATTCTTACATGTTATTCTTCACTACTAGGGGTAGGCTTTACTGGACAAGGGTTTACGAAATACCTGAAGGTGCTAGAGTTTCTAAAGGTAAAGCTATAGTGAACCTTTTACAATTGCAGGGCACTGAAGAGAAAATAACAGCAGCAATACCTATAAGGTCGTTTAATGCAAGAGATATTAAAGATGAGTATCTACTTATGTGTACGAGGAAAGGCATAATTAAGAAGATTGCATTAGAAGAATTTAAAAACCCAAGAAAAGGTGGCATAATAGCGATTAAGTTGGAAGATGGTGATATTTTGGCGCAAGTAAAAGCTATAGAAAAAAAACCTGAGGTTATCATTGCAACAAAAAAAGGTATAGCTATAAGGTTTAAAGAAAGTGATGTGCGCGCAATTGGGAGGAACGGTATGGGTGTAAAAGGAATATCTTTAGAGAAAGACGATGAAGTTGTAGGTATGGAAGTCTTTGCCCCGGAAGATATTTTCTTGTCTGTGTCTGAGAATGGGTATGGTAAAAGAACAGAAGTCGGTAAGTATCGTTTACAGAGAAGAGCTGGACATGGTGTAATAAACATGCAAGCTACAGAAAGGAATGGCGATGTTGTAGGCATAAAAAAGGCCAATGCTGATGAAGAAGTGATGATAATGACAAAAGACGGCATTACAATTAGGCTCAGAGTTAATAGTATTTCTATAATAGGTAGAAATACTCAAGGTGTAAAACTTGTTAAGCTTGACCAAGGTGATAGAGTTGCAGCGCTTGCTTCTGTAGTAAAAGATGAAAACGATCAAGAGGCGCAGAACGCAGTGGAAACAAAGCCAGTTTCTGATAGTAAATAAGATAGGCAGAAATTGAGTTTTGGTTTCGGAAACAGTTGATAATTATTGAAAAAAAACTAATATTATATGTCTAAACCCTGTTGAGTCAAAAGCAGGTCTAGTTTAGAATCTTATCTACGTTGCTAGAGCAATCGCAACAAACTTTTAATCAAATTAGCTAACTTGCAAAATAATAAGACAAGAAAGACTTAAATGAATTTTGCTTCAAACAAGGCTAATTTGCAATATTAAATGTTTGTTGCTCATAGACCGCTCTTAGAGGTAACTCCGATAAGGTTCTAAACCAGACTAAACAATTATATCTGTGTTGAGTCAAAAGCAGGTCTAGTTTAGAATCTTATCTACGTTACTAGAGCAATCGCAATAAACATTTAATCAAATTAGCAAACTCGCAAAATGAAAAGACAAAAAAGACATAAATGAATTTTGCTCAGACACTGCTAATTTGAAATATTAAATGTTTATTGCTCATAGAATGCTCTTTAAGGTAACTCCGTTAAGAGTCTAAACTAGATCAATCCAGCATAGTTCCCTCCACTTCACCTGACGACATATAGTAATTTGTTTAGTCTAGTTTAGAATCTTATCTACGTTACAAGAGCACTCGCAACAAACATTTAAACAAATTAGCAAACTTGCAAAATGATAAGACAAAAAAGACTTATATGTATTTTGCTTCATACAGTACTAATTTGCAATATTAAATGTTTATTGCTCATAGAACGCTCTTTGAGGTAACTCCGATAAGATTCTAAACTAGAACAGGTTATACTATAACACTTTTCTTTGTCTTTTGGTTTAACCATTTGCTTCTCAAAACTGATAACTTTAAGAGTATATCTTCCCTGCTCATTAAAACCCGTCACGGCAGGTGGTAATTTAAAAACACTAGATTTTGTTTTTACATTTTGTTATAGTATAGTTATACAAAATGTTTGATTCAAATAACGGAGGGCAAGATGTCATACATATATAGAGCTCTTAATATGGAATTAATAAAAAGTGTAAAAAGTCGTCCTTTGGTATATTTAAACGGTGCTCGCCAATGTGGAAAATCAACGCTTGTCCGTAATGCTTTGCTAGAAAACAACATAAACTATATTAGTTTTGATTCGCCAATCCTTTTAGCGGCAGCAAAACGGAATCCTGCAAACTTTATTGCTGAGCTTCCGCAAAACAAAATTAATGTTATTGATGAAGCTCAACTTGCCCCGGAAATTTTCCCTTATCTTAAAATTGATGTGGATGAAAAACGCATCAAAGGGAAAAACAAATCTTTATATGTTTTAACTGGTTCTGCAAATATTTTTGCTTTACCAAAGTTAGCTAATGCTTTGGTTGGTCGTATGACAATTTTGACATTATACCCATTTTCTGTATCAGAGTTCTGTAGGAAAGAGGTCAATTTTATAGATAAATTTTGGAATATAAAATTAACAGTAGGGAAATACAAAAATACAAATTTGCTGGAAAAAATAAGTAATGCTACTTTCCCAGAAATTGCTTTAGATGAAAATATTGATAGGGAAAAGTGGTTTGATAGTTATTTAACTACGATTTTACAAAGAGATGCATCTTCTCTTGCGAGCATTCGCAGACCAGAAAAAATTTTACAGTTATTGATCTCTTTTTCTGAACGTGTAGGTGGTTTGATAAACGATGAAAACATAAAAAAAGAAACAGGCTCTAATAGTATTACTTATGAACGATACAAAGCATTTTGTAATTCTGTTTTTATGACATTTGAAGTTCAACCTTGGTCAAAACCAAATAAGTTAGACAAAAGATTTTTGCGCAGCAAAAAAATATATTTTACAGACACAAATTTTTTGTGTTATATAATGCGTCGAGAGTTAAAAGATTTATATACTAACCCAAGCGCTATGGGGCACATTTTTGAAAACTTTATAGCATCAGAAATAATTAAAGCAGCTAGCTCATCACCAAATCAATATTTTGTGTCCCACTTTAATCCTGTTCGTGGACAAGGCAAAGAAGTTGATTTTATAATAGAAAATTTACATGGAGAGGCTATTGCTATAGAAATAAAACTAAATGCAACTTTAGACTTAAAAGATTTTGCAAATATGAAAATTTGTAAAGACACTCTCAGAGACAAATTTAAAAAAGGTATTGTTGTTTACACTGGAAATGAAATATTACCTTTTGGTGATAATTTATGGGCTATTCCAGTAAATTGTTTGTGGGAGAGATAATCATATTCTCAAAGCTTATTCCTGATTGCTACAACGTCGTTTGGCACATCGCCATACAAAATATAGAATTAGGGATATTGAGATCACTTGTAAAAGATCAAACACATCAACCCACTTGAAAAAGAGGGAAAGAATATAAAGTAAAGCTAGGAAAAAGATTAAACGTTAATAAAAGAACGTTGAGCATAAAAAGCTTTACAGCGATT
>JAISOG010000015.1 GCA_031275795.1 Candidatus Endomicrobiellum incisitermitis | reverse complement strand
GACCTTGAGCCCTATGGACATTAAATCCATTAGAGAAAAGATAGTTGACAAGGAGGTTCTCATAACCACCAGTTAAGTCAACAAGGACAAGGGTATCATTAGTAGGGGAAATAGATTTAAGTAGAAGATTAATGCCAGAAGAATCATTAGGAAAAGAAAAGTAAGAATTGGTCATTGAAACAAAGACGTCTAACTTAGATTTAGAAACGTCAATACCGACAAAATGAGAGTAAATAGAGTTAGGCATAAAAGCCTCCTTAAGAAATGGTAATAAGCTAACTTACAATTGTTCACAAGCGTCATAAAAAAATTATGAGCTTTAGCAACCCATCAAGCTATTACCTAGAGGCGTTGGAGATTGTGATGCATAACCGGGCATTAAGCCCTGTGTTTGATCAATCGTCCAACGCCTTATATGCTTTATTATATTCTTTTTTTAAGGAACAAGTGTTTGAAGCAAAATACATTTAAGTCTTTCTTGTCTTATTATTTTGCGAGTTTGCTAATTTGATTAAATGTTTGTTGCGATTGCTCTAGTAACGTAGGTAAGGTTCTAAACTAGACCAACCAAACCATTATATGTCAATGGTGAGATAGTGGTGGGAAGTTTGAGTGTTTACGCGGCGTGGATGTGGATTTATAATTTATATTTTACGCCCAAAATTCCGGAAATATACTGTACGATTTGCATATAAAGAGAGAATCATATTATCACTCGATATTTTAGCTACTGCTTTTCCTTTTTATTATAATCTAAAAAATACAAAATCTATTTTACCTTAGCAATTTGTTGTTTGACAGTTTTTGGGCTTTTTAGATATAATTTGACTAATAACGCATGAAGTACGGCAGAGAGGATTAATATGAAAAGAACGTTTCAACCAAACAAAGACAGAAGAAAAAAGAAAATAGGATTTATGGCAAGAATGGCAACGCCAGGCGGGAGGAAAGTTTTAAGTGATCGCAGACGAAAGGGTCGTAAAACGTTAAGTGCGTAAATACATATACACATATGCAAGATGTGCTATTTAAACAACCTCAAAACAGTAAAAAGTTTGCTTTTACATATATAGAACGTTTGCACGCTCAAAAGGATTTTAACAAAGTATTTAAAAACGGACTGAAGTTAGAAAATAAAAAAATAAAAATTTTAGCTTATAAAAGGAATGATGGAACAAATTTGCTTAGACTAGGTCTTGTTACACCAAAAAAAGTTGGAAGTGCAGTAGCAAGAAACAGAACAAAAAGAAGATTAAGAGAAATTTTTAGAACAAACAAATATTTATTAGAGCCTACTTTGGACTTAATTTTTATATCTAAACCGGAAACTGCATTGTTAAATTATAACAATCTTAAAGAAGTTGTTTTAAGTTTATTAAAAAGCGCAAAACTGTATAATAGCAGGGCTAATGTATGAAAATTTTTGCGCTCTTTTTAATTAGATGTTATAAATTTGTTTCACAAATGTTTCCTCCCAGGTGTCGTTTCCAGCCAAGTTGTTCTAGTTATGCTTATCAAGCAATAGAAATATACGGTTTTGTTAAAGGGTCTTATTTATCAGCTAAGCGTATTTTAAGATGTCATCCGTTTTGTAATGGCGGGGTTGATCCTGTTCCAGTTCCATTATCTAAAAAGAAAAATTAACATATAAAGAGGAAGTTATAATGCAAAAAAATTCGTTTCTGTTTGTAGTTTTATCGTCTATTACAATTTTTGTTTGGTTTTTTTTCTTAGCACCTAAAGACCAACATCCAGTTGCACAAAATAATGTGCAAACTCAAGCTGTTGCAGGTGGAGAAAGAACAAATAACAGTTCTACTTTGAATGTTGTAAACAGTACTGAAAATTATATTGACGAAGAAGAGGTTAACGTTGAAAACGAAACTTACAAAGCTGTTTTTACAAACAAAGGTGCAGCTGTGGTTAGCTGGTCTGTTAAAGAAAAGAACGGGCAGTGGGTAAACTTAGTTTTTCCTGGGTCAGAGCCTGTAATGGCAAACTTCCCAGGATCTGTTTATAAAATAGTTTCTAAAACTGACAATAAAATAGTTTTTGAACATGTTTTCAAAGAAGGTTGGAAAATAACAAAAACATATAATTTAGACAAAAATTATATGCACAATTTAAATATTTTAGTAGAAAAAACACATGGCAATGTGACAGTTCCTCAAATAGATGTTAGTTGGGGTCCTGGTCTTGGCACAGACTTAAAAGAAGAAAAAGAAAATGTTTCTTTAACAAGAGCTTTAGCTTACACTTTAGATAAACCTTATAAATTAAAAAAACTCAAAACCGACTCAGAGCTTGCCTCTATTTATAAATGGGCAGCTATAGATAACAGATACTTCCTTGCTGCTTTTATACCAGAAAATTCAAAAGATTTTGACAAAATTATCCCATCTAAACTTGACAAAAAACATCCTTTTGGACTAACTCTAGAAGCGACTTTCCCTAAAGAGTTAAATAAAAAAGAGTATTCTGTTAACTTCTATTTAGGTCCTAAAGGATACACTTACTTAAAAACTTATAATTTAGATTTAGAAAAAACTGTAGATTTTGGTTTTTTTGGGTTTTTAGGAAAAATTGCTTTTACTGTACTAATATTTTTTCATGGCCTTACAAACAATTATGGTTGGGCAATAATTATGATTACTGTGGTAATACAGATTTTAGTTTACCCTTTAACTTTAAAGAGTTTAAAATCTACAGCTGCCATGAAACGTGTGCAACCTCTAATTAAAGAAATTCAAACAATGTATAAAGATAATCCACAAAGATTGCAATCTGAAATGATAAACATTTATAGAACTCAAAAAGTTAACCCTTTAGGTGGTTGTTTACCTATGTTGTTACAGCTTCCTATATTTTGGGCTTTTTTTACAATGCTTAGAAACGCTTACGAGTTAAGAAATGCAAGCTGGATTTTGTGGATAAAAGACTTGTCTGCTGCTGACCATTTTGTAATGATAGGTTCTTTTTGTGTTCACCTTTTACCTTTAATAATGGGGTTTGGAATGTTTTTACAACAAAAAATGACTGTTGCAACTGCTGATCCAACACAAAAAAGAATAATGTATATTATGCCTATAGTTTTTACATTCATGTTTTGGTCTTTCCCGTCAGGTCTTGTTATATACTGGATTACAAACAGCTTAATTTCTATGATAGAACAATATTTTGTGTTAAAGAAAGAAGAAGCTCGTATAAAAGTTAGTCGCTAAGAGAGGTTTAAATATAAATGATAGAATTAGAGTTTAAAGGAAAGACTGTAGAAGAAGCAATATCTAAAGGTCTAGTATATTTAGGATGCAAAAAAGAAGATGTTATTGTAAAAGTGGTAAGTGAAGGGTCTACTGGACTTTTTGGACAGATGGGCACAAAACCTGCTATAGTTTTAATATCTGTTGAAGATGAAAAATGTGCTAATAAGCATTAATTGTAAAAGATCAAACACATCAACCCACTTGAAAAAGAGGGAAAGAATATAAAGTAAAGCTAGGAAAAAGATTAAACGTTAATAAAAGAACGTTGAGCATAAAAAGCTTTACAGCGATT
>JAISOG010000039.1 GCA_031275795.1 Candidatus Endomicrobiellum incisitermitis | reverse complement strand
ATCCCTCTTACTCTATACTTCTCACTTAACACCTCTATTATCTTCTCTATATTCCTTTGCACTCCCTCATGACTGTGCAAATCCTGTATCTGTACTACCAACTCTCCTCTTAATCCATTTTCTCTTACTTTTGTTACTTTCCCATATTCACTGGCTATTATTGGCCCCTCAGTTAATATATCTCTTATATCTTTATCAATAACTTCCTCATTCCCTACTATATTTTCTTCTTCTCCCTTCCCATACGCTATATCTTTACATACACTCACCATTATACTTATCATTATTATCACACTTACAACTTTCTTATACCCTAGTATCTTATACATTGTGCTATCCTTTTACTTATTGTTTATTGTTTCAAACCTTTACAACTGGTATCTTTATCTAAAATGTCCAATATTGCTTTATAATATATCAGGATATTAACTTGATTTGTTTTAAATTGAATTTAGCTGCTTTTAGTTGCACTGAGTTGAGCTGATTAGCACATCACTGAAAATTTAGATTGTGTATAATTGATAATATATAAAGATGCAGATTTAGTCAACAGCTTGTACGCGTTCATAACATATTAGACTTTTGAAGCATTAAGCAACTAGATTAAAAAACTTTTCAAGTCAAGATATTACTGCTCATCAAAACCTAACTATTTAAAAATCAATACTTTCAATATTTGTAAGATTTTCTATGTTTGATGGAATTTCAAGAATAGAAAATGAGTTTTTTATTGGAAGCACAACTCTAAAAGGTTTAACATTTCTAACAACTTTAATAACTTTATTTTCTTTATCTAAAAAAACTATGTCCAAATTAAATCTCATAAAAAAGGTGTGTATTGACCTACAATTTTTAAATAACAATGCATAGTTTACATTTTTTTTAAACATAAAACCCAAGAACTTACTAAAAAAAGTTTCAGCTACTTTTATCTCAATATTAATTCTCATATTTTTATGATATAATTCCCTCTATGAAGAAAAATATTATATTTTTATCACTTTTCTTACTTATAATTTTATGTGGAATTTTTTATACATTAACTAATTTTCTTTCAAAAAGCAAAGCAAAAGAATTAGAATTTTTAGAAACAGAAAAAGTAAAAGCGCAAATAACTACATTATTACCTTATTTTAACAAAGCGCTTGAGAATTCAGATGATATAAATCTTATTACAAACATTGAAAATCTTGCAAAATTAGAAAATATTACATCTTGCTTCATATTAGATTCAAAACAGAAAGTGCTTATTCATAACAATACAAGTCAATGGAACACAGAAAAAATTTCTCAAATTTATAATATAGCTATAACACAAAAAATGTATAGTCTTCAAAAAACTACCAATCCTGAGATTTTATTAATATCACAACCATTGACGTTAGATTATACATTATGTTGCACTATGTCTATAAAAAAAGCACTAGAAAACGCAAAATATTGGCAGATAAAGTATTATACTATAATGACAAGCATAACTATATTAACAATTGTAGTTTTTTACTTTCTTGCAAAATTAATAATACTTCTACCATTTAACAGAACAAAAAAATATTTAGAAAGTCAATATTTAAAAGACCATAATGATGACAATTACAACGATATTACAGACATTTTCATAAAACAAAAAGACAAAGAAGCACAAAAAATACAAACTCTCCTACAAGAAAATAAAAGTTTAAGCAAAATTATTGAATACCTAAACGAGCATAATAAAGATAAGAGTTTAACTTTAATAATTTTGGATTCGTTTAAACAAATTGTGTATGCTTATGACGAGACTAAAATTTTCTTAAAAGAAAATTTCACACTAAATAAGCACATTTTTGAAAGTTCGTCAAATACAACCATTATAAACATGGTTTCTCTTTTAAATCAAAATTTAAATGATAAAGTTACAGAACATTTCCAAGGTTTTACAATAACAGCACTCGCAATTAAAGACAAAAATACACTTTGTGGAATTATTATAAAAATTACAAAATAATATTAATTAAATCTTTAAAAGAATTTACTATAAAAGTAGGTTTATAAAAGTCTGTTTGCTCTTTTGTAGCATAACCATAAGACACAGCAATAGAGTCTATGCCAGCTCGTTTAGACACTAAAAAATCGTTAGCACTATCCCCTATCATAACAGTTTTTTTAATATCAGAATTTGTAGCTTCAACCAAACTAAATATTGTTTTTGGATCTGGTTTTTTCACTTCCAAAGTGTCTCCTCCCCAAATTTTTACAAAATAGTCTGCAATTGCTAGTCTAAATGCAATTTTTTTACAAAAATTTTGAGGTTTATTTGAAAGTATAGCTTTCTTTTTACTTTTTAAAATGTCTAACATTTCTTTAACACCATCATACAAAACTGTAAAATCTGTTAAATGCTTGTCATAATAAAAGCTAAATTTTTTAACTAAATCTTGATTGTTTACCTGCTTTAAAGGGACAATTTGCTCCATAAGAGTATTGACTCCACTGCCCAAACAAGCCTTAACTTGTTCTACGGTTAATGGCTTTAAACCATAGTCAGCTCTGATTAAATTTACAACATTTGTTAAATCATTTTGAGAATCTACTAAAGTTCCGTCTAAATCAAAAATTAAAAAATCGTAACTCATTGATTTTTACATCCATTTAATTATTTCAGGTATATACTGAATTTCCCCATTGTATTGAGGCAAAATTCTTATTGTATAGCCGCATTTACCAACTTTGTCAATTACGGTCTTAGTTTCAAAAATATAATTATTTTCATCTTTATTAACTAAATACATTTCATTTACTACAGGGCTACTTATAGCGTTGTTTGTGTCTATATAACCACTATATACTTGCACAATGATATCCTCAAGAGAAAGTTC
Organism: Candidatus Endomicrobiellum incisitermitis; assembly: GCA_031275795.1. Lineage (GTDB taxonomy): Bacteria > Elusimicrobiota > Endomicrobiia > Endomicrobiales > Endomicrobiaceae > Endomicrobiellum > Endomicrobiellum incisitermitis. The sequence continues at coordinate 101,724 of JAISOG010000039.1, read as the reverse complement.
ACCTAAATACACTTTAGCCGTAATAATAACCTCACTTGATATTTTTACTCCCTTAGACATATTATCACTACAGGAAATTATTTTAACATTAGTCCAATTAGCGTATACATTTTTTAACCACTGAGCTTTTTTGTTTGCTAGTTCAAAATTGTTTTGTACTAACTTATTATGTTGTATAGAGGTTGGTATATAAAATTTTCTTGTATATTCCTCAATCATTCTATTAGTATTAAATACTGAACCTATACTCTGCATAGAAAATTTCATCTTTTCTATCCAGCCTCTAGGTATACCGTCCTGCCCTCTTGTAAAAAAGAGTGGAATAATCTCTTTTTCTAAAACTTCATAGATGTCATTACTTTCAACTTCATCTTGATAAGCTCTATCTGTATAATAATTTATAGAACCTATAGTCCAGCCGTTGTTACCGTTATATCCTTCACACCACCATCCATCTAAAACACTAAAATTTATAACTCCATTTACTGCAGCTTTCATACCACTTGTACCAGAAGCTTCTTCTGGTCTTAAGGGATTGTTAAGCCAAATATCTGCACCCTGCACTAAATAGTGAGCAACATTTACATCGTACTCTTCTAAAAACACTATTTTATGTATAAGATCTGGATCTTTAGACAATTCTATTATACTTTGTATTATAGCTTTCCCAGCATTGTCTTGAGGGTGCGCTTTACCGGCAATAATTATTTGAACAGGAAATTTTTTATTAGTAAGAATTTTTTTTATTCTTTGCAAATCTTTAAATATTAGATTTCCTCTTTTATAAGTTGCAAATCTCCGAGCAAATCCAATTGTAAGAGCGTCTGGATCTAAAACTTCATCAGCATAACTTAACACTTTCTGTGAAGCACCATTCCTTTTAAGTTGACGGCACAACCGTGCTCTTGCAAAAGAAACTAAACGTTCCCTTCTTCTTTCGTGACTCCTCCACAACTCCGCATCAGGTATATGTAAAACCCTACTCCAAATAGCATGATTTGCAGGCTCGTCTCTCCAAGCGTCTCCAAGATACCTGTCAAAAAGTCCAGAAAACTCATAAGAAAGCCAAGTGTTAGTATGTATGCCATTTGTTATGTAAGTGATTGGAATTTCTTTTCTAGGAAGGCCTGCCCAAATACCTTGCCACATATTTCTAGAAACTGTTGAGTGCAGTCTACTTACACCATTAGCTTTGTTTGCAGTTTTTAAAGCAAGAACTGTCATAGAAAAATCTTTTAAGTTACTGTAATCTTTTGTAGGAAAAGTTCCTAATTGTAAAAGTTGTTCTTTTGTAATCCCAATTTCTTTATAAAGTTTGTCAAAATATTTTAAAAACAACTCATTTGAAAAAACTTCATTCCCAGCTGGTACCGGTGTATGAGTTGTAAATACACTTGTACTCTTTACCACGCCAAAAGCCGCATCAAAAGAAAGACCAAAATCTTTAACATATTGTCTAATTTTTTCTAAAAGCAAAAACGCAGAGTGACCTTCATTTATGTGTATAACGTTAGGTTCTATATTTAAAGCTTTTAATAGTTTTATTCCCCCAACACCTAAAACAAGTTCTTGGCGAATACGCATATCTCTATCCCCGCCATAAAGCTGGCCTGTAATATTTTTTATGTCATTAGAATTTTTATCTAAATATGTATCTAGTAAATAAAGAGGTACCCTACCAATTTGAATTTTCCAAACTTTAGCGTAAATTTTTTCTATATTAGCCTCTATTTCTACTATTAAATCTGTTCCGTCTTCATTTTTGAGAACTTGTAAAGGCATATGCAAAAAATTATTTTTAACGTGTTCCTCTTGTTGAAGCCCATCAATACTTAACAATTGTTTAAAGTAGCCATACTTATACAAAAGACCAACTCCAATAAGTGGCAACCCCATATCACTTGCAGATTTTAAGTGGTCTCCAGAAAGTATTCCAAGCCCTCCTGAATAAATGGGGAGACTTTCATGTATAGCATACTCCGTAGAAAAGTAAGCAAACTTAAAATTAGAATAATCTACACACTCCTGGTCATACCATGTACGCATAGTCATATACTTATCAAGAGAATTTTTAACTCTTTCAATTTGAGAAATAAAACTATCATCTTGCGACAACTCAACTAACTTTTCTTGAGAAATTTTTTCAAAAAGTGCTTTTGGGCTATGATAAGTTTCTTCCCACAAATCTCTATCCATTCTTCTAAAAAGTTCTACTGCATCACTATTCCAACACCACCACATATTATTGGCAATATCAATTAAAGGTTGTAAAGATTTAGGTAAATCAGGTATTGCTATAAAAGTCTTTGCATTATTAACAATATAAGTTTCTTGTTTTTCATTAAACAAATCCAAGTCCATACTAACTCCTTTAAAAGAAATTTTTATTTACTAATAGTAAGATTTTAGATATAGAACATAACCAATTTTTTAATAAAAATTAAAACAACTTGCTAAACTTATCCTACTCCTAGCTTGAATCTACAATATTGGTCTTTTAGTAATCAAGCTTTCAATAAATCAATTTTATCTAAATACATGTTGTGACATATTTTCAAAAACTCATTACTGCAAGCTACATTTACACAACAAACAATAAAAAAACACAAAAACATTATTTTTCTCATTGTACTACTTTTTAGTTATAGGAAATACAACTACTTTTTTTGAAATTGGATTTTCACTTACAATAACTTTAATATTATAAATCTTTTCTATATTTTTTGCACTTAAAACTTCTTTTGGCGTTCCACAATCATAGATAGTTCCATTTTCCATCAAAGCTATTGTATCACAAAATTCACTAGCTAAATTTAAATCATGCAAGCTTAATATAATAGTTTTGTTAAATTTTATACTCAAGTCTCTTAAAATTTCTAAAACAGTATTTTGTCTGCCTATATCTAAGTGAGATGTAGGTTCGTCAAATAAAATAATATCAGTTTCTTGAGCTAATACTTGAGCTATTAGAACTATTTGCCTTTGGCCATCAGAAAGTTCATTTATTTTTTTATTTGCAATATGCGATATTTTTAAAAAGTCTATAACTTTATTTACTACTATATAATCTTCTTTTACAGGAATTCTAAATATATTCATATATGGATATCTTCCAAACATAACAAAATCTTTTACAAACAAACCACATGAGGTGTCCACATATTGAGGCAAAAAGGAAACTTTATGCGCAAAAGTTTTTTTTGAAAATGAATTTATATTCTCAAAATTTATAAGTACATCACCACTATAAGGCTTAAGTAGTTTAGCTATAACCTTTAACAACGTACTTTTACCAACACCATTTTTACCAATAATTCCAAAAAAATTATTTTTTTCTATGTTGAGGGTAATATTTTTTAATACTTGTTTTTTCAAGTATCCTGCAGATATATTTTCTACTTTTATCATTATATTTTTCTTTCAACTCCAACAAGCAAAAACACAAAAAATATTCCACCTACAATGCTTGTTACAACTCCAACTGGCACCTGTATAGGTAAAACCACAATTCTAGCTGTAGTATCACAAACTAAAAGGAAAACCGCTCCAGAAAGTGCACATGCTGGTATTAAAACTGTATTATTTACACCTACAAATTTTCTCATTATGTGCGGTATCATAAGACCTACAAAACCTATAATACCACATATACTAACAGTCACAGCGGTTAGAATTGAAGCTATAATAAACAATATTTTTATAGTTAGATTTATGTTCACACCAAGTGTTCTACATTTTTCTCCACCTAAAGCTATTAAATTCAAAGTATTTCCACAAAAAGTCAAAAACAATACGCCTGCACAAATTAAAATAGAAGCAAATGGAAGGATCTTAATGTCCACATAAGAAAGACTACCCATAAGCCACACAAGAGCTGTATGCACACTTCCAGAAGGTGCTAAAATGTATAGAAGCATTACGATAGAAGAAAAAATATAACTTACAACAACTCCCGACAAAATCATAGAATTAGAGTTAAAATTCTTATAAGAACTTAACACATAAACTATAAAAACAGATACAAAAACTCCAGCTAAAGCCAATAAAGGAACAAAAAAAATGGATGTTATGGTAAACAAGCCTGACAGAAAGGCTATTGCAGTACCAAAAGCAGCACCACCAGAAATACCTAAGGTAAATGGGTCTGCTAACGGATTTTTAAGGATAACTTGAAAAACGCAACCACTGACTGCTAAAGCTGCACCTGCCATGACAGCCATTACAACTCTAGGTAAACGAACATAAAAAATCATTTTACGTAAATCTATGTCGTCATTGCCAATAAAAGAGCCCACTACATCAAGTACAGATATATTAATTGTTCCAAGCCAAAGCGAAACTAAAATTGAAAGCACTAATAAAAGAAATAAACATACAAAAATGACCATTATTTTTCTATTAAAAAGCATCAGTTAATACCTTCGTATATAACTTTAATAAGAACTTCTACACTTTGCGAAAACGTTAAAGGCGTTAACATAAACAAATCTTGTTCATCTAAAATAAAAACTTTATTATTTTTTACAGCGTTTAACAATTTATATTTTCCCCAAACTTTTTTTTCTTTAATACCAGAATATCCCATATTAATAATTATTATAATATCTGGGTTACGTTCAAGAACATCTTCAATATTTACAGGAAAATATCTCAAATTTATATCTTCATACAAATTTTTAGTTTTTGTGTAATAGTTATAGTCGTTTATAAAACTCTTATTTCCTGCAGTATATAAAGGAGTTGCTCCTATTTGCCAAAATAGTTTTAAATCCTTATAATCAACTATTTTATTGCAAGACTCTTCGACAGATCTTTTTGCTTGCTCAATTATATTTTCAGCATCTCCTAATTTCCCCAACTTTTCTGCCAACTTTAAGAAATTAGTACAAATATCGTCAAAACTTTTAGCTAAATCCACTACATAAATATCAAAACCAGTATAATTATACTGTCTTAATGTGTCAACCATCTTTTGAATATTACCATCTTTAGAGGCAATAATTAAGTCTGGCTTAAGATAAATTATTTTTTCTATATCTTGTTCTAGTAAACTTCCTATAACTTCTTTGCCAAAACTACCCTTTTTAGAATCTATTGTTATGCCTTTGACAAAAGATTCCATACCTAATTCATATAAACTCTCCGTTACAGACGGAGATAAAGATATAATCCTTTTATACTCTTTACAGAAAGGTTTGCTAAAAAATAAAAATAATATAGAGATAATAAAAAATATTTTTCTAGTCATATTTCTAAATTAGTACTCTATACCTTTTTGCACTTTAGCGCCAACGCTATATGGATGTTTAACTTCTTTCATTTCAGTAACCAAATCAGCAACTTCTATTAGCTGTGTAGGAGCCCCCCTACCTGTAACAATAATATTGGAATTACAAGACAGTTCTTCTATCAATTTTAGAAAAATGTTAACATCTATAAATTTATCTCTTAAAGCTACATTAAACTCTTCTAAAACTATTAAATCGTACTTTTTATTATCTTTTAAAATTTCTCTTATTTTATCTAGCGCTTCTAAACATTGTTCTAGCACAACATTTAAACTTAAATTATGATTAAAATACGGGTGCTCCTTTGCAAAATAAAAAAAATCTAAACCTTCCAAATTTCTTAAAATATTTTGCTCTCCATAAAACTCACTACTTTTAAACAATTGTATTATGCACACTTTTAAATTATGCCCCAAAGCACGCACAACTTGTCCAATCGCTGCAGTTGTTTTACCTTTACCATTTCCAGTATTTACTATTATCATAAAAAATAATCTACTTAAAAAATTTTTTTGATGCTCCACACTTAGGGCACTTTTCTGGAGGGTGATCGCCTAAATGTTTGTACCCACAAACAGAGCATTTCCATTCCTTCGCATTAGACTGAGAATCATTATTAACTTGAGAATAAGTAACATCAAAAATTTTGTCTCTTGGACGACTCTCGGGGATAGATGAAATTACTTTTTTATTTTCATAAACATCTTTAGACACATACAAAGCGCAAAAACAAGACCCATACTTTTGCACATCACTTTCCATATAAACACAAGGACATATAAGATCTGAATCTAACTCATAGTTGCCCGTAGACAACCTACATGGACAAGAAGAATATCCATAACGATTTAAATTTTTTATTAGGCCTTCCAACAAAGCGTCAACAAAAGCAACATCTCGATTTAAATAGTAGTTCTTATCTTTAGCATTTTTCTCTAAAAAAACTCGCAATTCTTGCGGTGATTTTATATTGCTCATAATATTTTATCCTAACGTTTCTTTTATTGATTCAGGCTGATAACCAACTATTATTTTTGTTTTATCTATAACTATTGTAGGAAACCCACCTTTAGGATTAACTGCAGAAATTTCCGACATAATCTTGTCTTGCTGAGCACTTTCAAGCAAATCTACATCAATATAATTGTATTTAACACTCATATCAAGCAAAAATTGTTTTGTTTTTTTACACCAAACACAAGTACTCAATGTGTAAAGAAAAACCAAATGTCTGTCATTTGAGCCTTCAACATGTTTTATCATCTTGCTCTCCTTTTACCGTATAAACACGGTTCTTATAGTGCATAGAGACACGTACACATGTTACTTTGACAATGTAGCAATTTTCATTACATAGCAACATAATAATCATAGTAAATTATGCTCTTTAAAGCTGAAATATTTATTGTTTGTAACTATTATATGGTCTACTAAAAAAATATCTATAATCCCTAAAGATCTTTTTATACTGCAAGTAGAATCTATGTCATTTTTAGATGGAGCAAGAATCCCTGAAGGATGATTATGAGCTATTATAACAGATACTGCATTGTGTTTTAAAGCAATTTCTGCAATCTTTCTAGTGTTTAAATAAGTTTTATTTACAGTTCCACTCTCTATTTCTAAACAAGACAAAATTTCATTTTTAGAATTTAAATTTAAAATATAGATTTTTTCAACTTGCTCTGTACCTATGGTTGACATTAAATAACTATACACTTTTTGTGGAGAGTCTAAAACATTTTTCTCTTTTATATCTAAGGAACAATACAAAGAAGCAAACTTTTTTAAAAATAATATAAAGATGGCAACATTTTCAGAAATGCCTTTAATCTTTTTTAAATCCTCAACATTTGCATCAACAACTTGCTTCAAACTTCCAAAATTAGAAATCAGCTCTTTAGCTAAAACTTTTACATCTTTTCTTATAATAACATACGTCAAAATTAGTTCTAAGACTTCGTAATCTGCCAAAGCATGTAACCCATTTAAATAAAATTTATCTTTCAACCTTCTTCTATGGCCTACATAATGTAAATTAGTATTGTTCATACTTTTTAATAAATTATTTTTTCTCTTGTCTTTTTTTTGATAGAAATTCTCTTTTTAGACAGCAAAATTTTTTCTTTTGCTCGTTTAGAGCGTTTTCTTTTTTGTTGACGTATTTTTTCTATTTCTTTACGCTTAGAAGAGATAATACCTAAAATTTGTTCCTCTATTTTTTCAACTAACAACCGCCTTGCAAAAAATCTATTTATTCTTTGGGATCTTTCTTTAGAACATTTTACTTCTACTCCAGATGGGACATGTTTTAAATAAACAGCTGTTGAAACTTTATTTACATTTTGTCCACCTTTACCAGAAGATCTTATAAACTTTTCTTCAATGTCAGACTCTTTAATGTTATATTTTTCAAACTTTTTTTCAAGTTCACTTTGCTTTTTTAATGTTACACCAAAATCTATCATATTTTAATTTGTTCCTGCTTAAGTTGCTTTATAAGTTCTGCCGTATTTGTATAGACATATGCTTTTATACCATTTTTTTGCGCTGCAAAAACATTATTTTCTAAGTCATCTGAAAAGAATATACTTGATGGACAAACATTATAATGTTTTATTACATGTTTAAATATTTCGTGTTCTGGCTTGCGCATGTGAATTTGATAAGAAAGAAAAATTTGATCAAATAAAGAAAAAACTTGAGGATAGCGTTCTTTTAAAAAATTAAAATGAAGTTCATTAGTATTTGAAAGTATCCCCAAACAATATTTACCATATAAAGCAGATATTACGTCCACTGTTTCAGGAATAAGTTCAAATATATTGTTCCACAAAACTCTAAATTCATTATATGTGCCGCTATAATGTGTTTTTTTTGCAAGTGTATCATAAAAATCTAAAGAAGACATGTCCCCTTTCTCATATGAGTAGGCAAGTTCCAAATAAACAGAATCTAACATATTAAAGTCTGATGCCTTATAATTAGGAATTTTTTTTACATAAGCTTTAATAAACTTGAATAAATCAAATTTAAATATAACATTGCCTAAATCAAAAATTATGATTTTATCAGACATAAAAAAATAATTTTCCTTTCAATTTTTTAATTGTTTTTCCTTTTCTACCTGCACATCTCTAGCAGCTTCACTAGGAGACTTCACACCAACTACAATAGCTTGTAAATTCGTATTAAAACAATTAGTCACTTGCCAACTTTCTTGCTTTGCCAAAGGAGGATAAACATCTTTCATATTCTCATAAAAAACATTTACTATTTTAGGTAATCCTTTATTTATTTTTTTATTAGCAGGAATACTTAACGTTTCTTTAGCAAGTAAAATTTGCTGTGGTTGCTGGGTTAGCCATTTTAAAAAATCTATAGCTTTTTGTTTATTATCACTAGCTTGGTTTACATAAAAATATGTCCTTCCATCAATAAAACTTTTAACATCAACTTTTTTAGAAACTGGCGGTGGCAAAAAAACACCTAAGTTAATTTTCTTTTTATCTTCTACATACATAGGTAATGCCCACGAACCGCCAAATATCATTGCAACTTTCCCTAAAGAGAACTCTTTTTCTGCTTCATTGTTAGTCATATTCATTATAGTTGGCGTAAAAAAATTATTATTTTGCATATCTTTAAAAAGATTAAATATAGTAATCCATTTTTCATTTGTATATGGCAAGTTACCGTTTATTGTTTGTAAAACACCATTTTCACCCAAAATAGACATTTCATAAAATTTAGCAAAAGATCCAATAAACCAACCTTGACCAAACCCACTAACAAAAGGCTTTATGTTTGCTTTATTTAATTTTTTTCCAATCTCAATAAATTCTTGCCAGGTAGCAGGATGTTTTTGAGGGTTAAGACCTGCTTTAACGAATAAGTCTTTGTTGTAAAAAATCATCAAAGATTGCATATCTAATGGAACACTATAAATTCCAGGTTCTATATTCCATTCATTTTTACTTTCATAATAATCTTTTAATAATGCTTCTGAAAAAAATATTTCTCTCCAAGCACCTTCATTTAAATCTTTAGAAAGGTTAGCAACAACACCCTCTTGTATGAATGAAGCAACTTCTCTTTTACCTGCTAAAGGATTAAAAATTTCTGGGAGTTCGTTAGAAGTTTGAGCTATTAGTACTTTGTTTCGGTAAACATCTTTTGGATAATATTTTTTAAAAACTACTCTTATGCCAGTTTCCTGTAAATATTTTTTTGCAAGATTTTCAAAAGTTTTTTGTTTCTCAGGCATCCAATGCCAAACAGTAATATCAACTTCAGAACTTATAACACTTTTCCCACAAGAAACAAATAAAACAAACACCAACGATAAACATATTATTACTTTAAAATGACTCATCGTTTACTCCAATGTCATTATTTATTTTAACTATTTGTCTTAGGATGGCGTATATCCTTACCATGCACCATAAAAATAATGTCTTCACAAATATTTGTAGCATGGTCACCAATTCTTTCGATGCTTTTTGCAACAAAAATTAAATCTACAGCTTTTTGAATAACCTCAGGACTTGAAGAACTTACCATTATATTTTTAATATCGTCAATAACTTTATCTCTTAATTTATCGACTTCGTCATCTTTTTTAAGTACTAAAAGAGCAAGATCAGTATCACTTGTGTTAAATGCTTTAATAGATTCTACAACCATATTCTCAACACATAACACCATCTTTGAAATATCCTCAAAAGGTTTCAATTCTTTATATCTTATTAAATCTTTAGCCATTCTGCTAATATTTACAGCTTCATCACCCATTCTCTCAAGATCACTATTAATTCTCATAGCGGAAGTAATAAACCTTAGATCAGTACCAACTGGTTGGTTTAATGCTATAAGTTTTAAACATTTATCATCTATAACTATTTCTTGTATATTAACTTTTTTTTCTAAAGAATACACCTTTTCTACTTGTTTTGAGTCCTTCCCTGAAAGTTCTCCAGTAGCAGCCCTAATCATCTCTTGAACAAGACTAGCCATATCAAGAAGACGATTTTGCAAATCGTTCATTTCAATATCAAAATGACGCATAAATATCTCCTAAACTAAGACATTTTAATTCAACTGCCAAATTATCCAAATCTACCACTTACATAATCATCTGTTTCTTTTTTAGACGGATTTGTAAAAATTTCGTCAGTTTTACTAAATTCTATAAGTTTGCCTAAAAGCATAAACGCTGTATCCTGAGAAATCCTAGCAGCCTGTTGCATGTTATGAGTAACTATTACAATCGTATACTCATCTTTCAATTGTATCATCAATTCTTCTATTTTCCTTGTAGCAACAGGATCTAAAGAAGAACAAGGCTCATCTAACAAAATAATATGAGGAGCAACAGCAATGGCTCTTGCTATACAAAGCCTCTGTTGCTGTTCTAACGTTAAAGTAAGCGCTGATTTATGCAACTTATCTTTCATGTTATCCCACAACAAGACAGACTTTAAACTCTTTTCAACTGTTTGGTCAGTAATTTCTTTACTTGATGCAATTCTGTTAACCCTTAAACCAAAAGCAACGTTTTCATAAATTGAAATTGGAAATGGGTTAGGCCTCTGAAAAACCATACCAACATTTCTACGCAAAAAATCAACATCAATATTATCATTGTAAATATTTATACCTTCTATATTTATCTCCCCTACTGTTTTTACTCCTTCTATTGTATCATTAATCCTATTTATAGACCTCAACAACGTAGATTTTCCACAACCAGACGGACCTATCATAGCTGTAATTCTCTTTTCTTCTATAGATATACTTATATCTTTAAGAGCATGAAAGTTAGCGTAATAAAGATTAAAATTTCTTATTTCAATTTTTGACATTAGCCAAATCTTCCTGTTATATAATCTTCCGTTTGTTTTTCTTTTGGTGAAATAAATAATTTTTCTGTCTTATCAACTTCTATAAGTTTTCCCATAAGAAAAAAAGCAGTCCTGTCACTAACACGAGAAGCCTGTTTTACATTATTTGTTACAAGCAATATAGTATACTTCCGTTTCAATTCTAACATAGACTCTTCAACTTTTGCAGTAGATATAGGGTCTAAACCAGAACAAGGCTCATCAAAAAGAATAACTTCAGGATTAATAGCAAGAATCCTTGCTATACAAAGCCTTTGCTGTTGTCCTCCAGACATTTTCATAGCTGATGTATGTAATCTGTCTTTAACATCATTCCATAAGGACGCATCTTTTAAAGATTGCTCTACAAGAATATCCATATCAGACTTTTTATTAACTAATTCAAGTCTTTTAGGAGCATATGTAATATTGTTATATATACTCATAGGAAGAGGAATAGGCATAGCAAAAAGCATACTCACCCGCTTTCTTAAAAATTCCATATTCATATAAAAAATATTTTCTTCGTTAAGAAACACGTCGCCTGTTCTTTTAAATGACACCTCCAAATCACTCATTCTGTTTAAAGTTCTTAAAAATGTCGTTTTACCACTATTTGCAGGTCCTATTACACTCAAAATTTCATTTTTTACAACGTTAATGGTCAAAGAGTCCAAAACGCACTTTTTGTTATAATAACAACTTAAATTTTTTACTTGAATTTTATCTACCATTTTCTATGTTTCCTAAAATAAACTCGTGCAAAAATTGCAACAAAACTCATAGTTAAAACCATCATCATTAAAACTAAAGCCGTACCATATATAATATTCTTTGGCATATTAGGTATTTGTGTTGAAACAATATACAAATGGTAAGGCAAAGTCATTACTTGGTCAAATATTGAGCTTGGTAGATTAGGTACATAAAAAACTGCTGCAGTAAAAAGTATAGGTGCAGTTTCTCCAGAAATCCTTGCAATGCTAAGAATTGCTCCTGTTAAAATCCCAGGGAGCGCATTAGGAAGTACAACATATCTAATAGTCTGCCAACGACTCACACCTAAAGATAAACTTGCTTCTCTAAAAGATTGAGGCACACTATTTAAAGCACTTCTAGCAGTAGTTATAATAACAGGAAGTTCCATTATAGATAACGTTAAAGCTCCAGCTATAATAGAAACGCCCAGTTCTAAAAACATAACAAAAATTCCAAGCCCAAAAAGACCATAAACTACAGAAGGTACTCCTGCTAAATTTACAATTGCAAGTTTGATTATCCTAGTAAGAAGATTATCTTTTGCATATTCGTTCAAATAAATTGCAGCACAAACACCTATGGGAAGAGTAATAATTATTGCACATAGAACTATAGAAAAAGTACCTACTATTGCAGGAAGTATACCACCAGCACGCATACCGTTTCTTGGCATAGAAGTTAAAAATTCCCAACTTATAGAAGAAGCCCCATTTTTTATAATCAAAAATATAATTACCAAAACTGGAATAATAGCTAACATTGTTGCCATAAAAAGAACTGTATATGAAAGTTTTTGAGACAATTTAGGATTAAGTTTTATCATAAATTTTTATTTTTACCTAAAAATAAATCTGCTATAAAATTTACTATAAAAGTAATTAAAAAAAGCACTAGTCCTATTGCAAATAAAGACTTGTAATGCATACCACCACGTACAGTTTCACCCATTTCTGAAGCTATTGTGGAAGTCATTGTTCTTATTGGGTCAAAAATTGAGTGTGGTATATGAGCAGCATTCCCTGTTATCATCATAACAGCCATTGTTTCTCCTATTACTCTACCTATTCCAAGCATTATAGCGGCTATTATTCCAGGCATTGCAGCTTTTAATACTATCCTTCTTAGTGCTTGCCACTTTGTAGCACCTAAGGCAAGAGCACCCTCTTTATATTGCCAAGGTACAGATCTTATAGCATCTTCAGATATAGTAACAATTGTAGGAACAGCCATAAAACCAAGCATTATAGAGCCAGAAAAAGCACTAAGTCCTGTTGGAAGATTAAAAATATTTTTAACTAAAGGTACTATTGTTACCATTCCAACAAAGCCAATAACAACACTAGGGATTGCAGCCATAAGTTCAACTAGAGATTTTAATATATCCCTAACACCTTTAGGTGCAATTTCAGCTATAAAGAGAGCAGACATCACACCAATTGGAACAGCTATTAAACAAGCGCCCAATGTAACCAAAACTGAACCACATATTAAAGGCAGTATACCAAAAGACGGGACTTTAGAGTTTGGATACCAAAATTGGTTTGTAATAAATTTTATAAAACTAAAATCCTTAAAAAAAGATAAACCTTCTTTAAGTAAAAATGAAAAGATTAAAACAACAAAAACTATTGATAACATACCACATATAAAAATTATTGTTTCAATTATATAATCTAAAGACTTTCTCATTTTAAATCCTATTAATTCTTCTTAAGCGGGACAAAATCTGTATCAATAACAACTTTTTGACCTTCATTAGATAAAGCATAATCAATAAACATTTCTACTAAACCTTTAGGTTTTCCATCAGTGTACAAATATAGAGGCCTAGAAATTGGATAAGAGTTATCAATAATTGTATTTGCTGTTGGATAAACATATTTATTGTCTTTATCTAAAGAAACAGATATTACCTTTATTTTATTATTAACAAAACCCATACCTACATATCCTAAAGCATTAGGGTTTTGTAAAACTTCATCATACACAGCTTGAGATGAGGACATCATTAAAGAATGTATAGTAAACTCGTCAGAAGAATTTATATCATTATTTCTTATAACACGTTCCTTAAAAAACATATGAGTGCCAGAATTACTTTCTCGTGAAAGAACAACTATTGTTTTATCTTGACCACCCACTTCTTTCCAATTTGTAATTTTTGCCATAAAAATGTTTCTAAGTTCTGCTAAAGTTAATTTGCTTACAGGGTTATTTTTATTAACAATAACAACAAGCCCATCTAAACCTACTTTAAAACCTATAGGTTCAACATTACTTTGTTTAGCTAAAGCAACTTCTTTTTCTTCTATTTCTCTAGAAGACATAGCAATATTACAAGTCTTATTTATTAAGGAAGCAAATCCTGTGCCGGAACCACCGCCCGTAACACTAATATTTAAATTTGGATGAGATTGTACAAAGTTTTCAGCCAAAACCTGTATAAGATTTACAATAGTATCAGATCCTTTTATCTGTATGGAATCTGTTTTAGCTTTATTATCATACGCACAAGCAAAAAACAATGGAACAAACACTATAAAGCAGTAAACTAAATTTTTCATTATTCCCATTCTATTGTCGCTGGTGGTTTATTAGAGATATCATAAACTACTCTGTTAACACCTTTAACTTCATTGATAATTCTTGAAGACATTCTTCCAAGTAACTCATAAGGTAACTTTATCCAATCTGCAGTCATCGCATCATCAGAACTTACAGCTCTTATAGCTATAACATATTCATAAGTTCTAGCATCACCCATTACTCCAACAGTTTTGACAGGTAATATTACTGCAAATGATTGCCAAATCCTATCATAAAGACCAGCATTTATAATTTCTTCTACTACTATATTGTCTGCCTCTTTTAAGATATTTAACTTTTCTTGAGTTATTTCACCCACAGTTCTTACAGCTAAACCTGGGCCAGGGAAAGGTTGTCTATTTATAATTTCTACAGGAATTTTAAGTTCTAGTCCTAATAGTCTAACCTCATCTTTAAACAAAAATTTTAAAGGTTCTATTAGTTTCATTTTCATTTTTTCTGGAAGACCACCAACATTATGGTGACTCTTAATCGGCAACTTTGTACCTTTTATAGAAACACTCTCTATAATGTCAGGATAGATTGTACCCTGAAGTAAAAAATCTATACCTTTAAGTTTTTTAGATTCTTTCTCAAAAACATCTATAAATGTTTTACCTATAATTTTTCTTTTCTGCTCAGGGTCAATTACATCTTTAAGTTTTGATAAAAATATTTTTCTTGCATCAACAATTTTAAGATTCTTACCAAACATTTTCCCAAAAACCTTTTTTACTCTTTGGGTTTCCCCAAGCCTTTGAAGCCCATGATCAACATAAATACAAAAAAGTTGCTTTCCTATAGCTTTATGCAACATAAATGCTGCAACTGAAGAATCTACCCCACCAGACAAAGCACATAAAACTTTACTTTTCCCAACTTGTTCTTTAATTTTTTTAACTTCATCTACTATGTAAGACTTAATAGTCCAATCCGGCTTTGAACCACAAATTTTAAATATAAAGTTTTGGATAATTTTTCTACCGTTTAGAGAATGTTTTACTTCTGGATGAAACTGTACGCCATAAATATTTTTTGAAATATTTTCAATAGCTGCATAAGGGGAATTGTCAGATTTTGCAGTAACTTTAAAATCTTTTGGCATTTTTGAGAGTTTGTCACCATGACTCATCCACATAACTTCTTTTGAACTCAAACCATCAAATAAACAAGAGTCGCAATTTATGTCAACCTTTGCAAGACCAAACTCTCTGTGTTTTGATGGAGCAACTCTACCACCGAAATGTTGTGCAATAAGCTGCATACCATAACAAATACCCAAAATAGGTACACCTAATTGCCAAATTTTTTGATCTGGCCAAGGAGCATTTTTAGAATAAACACTACTATAGCCCCCTGAAAGAATTATACCCACCACATTATTTAAATCTAACAAGAAATCTAAGGACTCATTTCCTGGATATATGTGGCAATAAACTTTTTCTTCTCTTATACGCCTTGCAATTAATTGTGTATATTGTGAACCAAAATTTAATATTAAAATCATTGTCATCCTCTACATTTAGTAGGCCATTACATTGTATCAAATTTTTGCCTGGGTTATAGTTTTTTGAGCCTGATACTTACCTTTTCTATCTGCATAGGAAACTTCGCAAGTCTCACTTGCTTGTAAAAATAATACTTGCGCTATTCCTTCATTAGCATAAACTTTTACTGGCAAAATCGTTGTGTTTGCTATAGAAAGCGTAGCATATCCTTCCCATTGTGGCTCAAAAGGAGTAATATTTACAAAAATGCCACATCTTGCATAAGTTGACTTTCCAAACGCTATTGTGACAATGTCCCTAGGTATTCTAAAGTATTCTACTGTTTTACCTAAAACAGTAGAATCTGGAGGTATTTCTATAAAGTCTTCAACTACAACAGGGTTAAATATATCTACAGCATTTTTAGGATCAAGAATATTAACATTTCTGTTCATAATCATAAACTCATTTGAAACACGCATATCATACCCATACGAAGAAGTTCCAAAAGAAATGTTTCCTTCTCTAACTTGATTTGGCTCAAAAGGTTCTATTAAACCTTGTTCTAAAGCCATCTTTTTTATCCATTTATCATTTTTAACCATTATATCCTCTTAAAAACACTTAGAATATCCACATTCTCTACAAACCACACAGCCTTCAGAAAAAGTCAACATCTCTCCACATTCAGGACATTGTGGACAAGCACCAGACATATTTGCATCAGGGTCATAAGAATATTGTTTTTCTTTTAAAGAGTTAGACACTGTTTCTTGCGTAAATAAATCCGGTGACATTTTTTCTTTATTATAAGCTTCTAACGCTTTTGCAACTGCATCTGCGCAAGACAAAATAGCCCCACTTTCTGCAAGTGTAGGAGAAGGGCATCTTATTCCTTTTATTTGCTCTATAATTGTTTGTTGATCAACACCAGAACTCAATGCTAAAGAAATTAAACGACTTATAGCTTCTGCTTGTGAAGATGTACAACCTCCAGACTTTCCAAGTTGAGTAAATACTTCACACACACCATCATCATCTTCGTTTACTGTCACATACATTTTCCCACATCCAGTACGCATAAGAAACGTAAAACCAACTGTTCTATTTGGACGAACCCTAGGCTTTGCTTCCTTTGTTGATTGTAGTCCATCTTTTTTATTTGCAATATTTAAAACTTGTACTTCTCTACTTCCGTCGCGATAAACAGTAACACCTTTACATCCCATTTTATAAGAAAGAATATACACTTTTCTTACATCTTCTTTTGTAGCACTATTTGGAAAGTTTACAGTCTTTGAAACAGCATTATCTGTAAATTTCTGAAAAGCAGCTTGCATCTTCACATGACTTTCCGGAGAAATATCATGTGATGTAATAAATATTTTTCTTATATCTTCAGGAATTTCAACAAAATCTTGAATACTCCCTTTTTGAGCAATCTTATCCATAAGTTCTTTAGAATAAAAGCCTTTTTCTTTTGCTATTTTTTCAAAATATGGGTTAATTTCATACATTTCTTCATTATCTAAACATTGTGCTCTTTTGTAAACAAGCGCAAAAATAGGTTCTATACCCCCTGAAGCAGAAGCAATAATACCAATTGTTCCTGTTGGAGCTATAGTAGTAGTTGTAGCATTTCTCATAAGTTTTCCATCTGAATAAACACTATTCTTAAAATTTATAAAAGCTCCTCTTTTCGTTGCTAACTCCTGCGAAAAAAGATGAGATTTACTTTGAATAAAGCCCATAACTTTTTCTGCTAAATTTAAAGAATCTTTGCTACCATAAGCAATCCCTAAACTCAAAAGCATATCAGCCCAGCCCATCACACCAAGACCTATCTTTCTATTAGAACGAGTAACTTCGTCTATTTTTTCTATGGGATAATTATTCATATCTATAACATTATCTAAGAAATGGACAGCAGTTTTAATTCTTTTTTCTAATTTTATCCAATCAACATCTTTATTAGTTACAAAATGTCCCAAATTAATAGAACCTAAGTTACAAGATTCATAAGGAAGTAAAGGTTGCTCACCACAAGGATTTGTAGCTTCTATTTTACCTATTTTTGGAGTAGGATTTTTATCATTTATAGTATCGATAAAAACTACACCTGGCTCACCATTTTTCCAAGATTGCTCAACAACTTTATTAAAAACCGCTCTTGCACTTAAAACACCCGAAATTTCGCCATTTCTTGGATTATACAGATTATAATCTGTATTACTTTCTAACGCATCCATAAACTCTTTTGTTATAGCAACAGATATATTGAAGTTATTTAAACTATCATTTTTATCTTTACAAGATATAAACTCTAAAATATCAGGATGATCTATACGAAGCATACCCATATTTGCTCCACGTCTAGTACCACCTTGCTTTATAGCTTCTGTGGCAGAGTTAAAAACGTGTATAAAAGATACCGGCCCTGAAGAGACACCGCAAGTAGTTTTTACAACATCCTTGTTAGGGCGAAGTCTGGAAAAAGAAAAGCCTGTTCCTCCTCCAGATTTATGTATAAGAGCAGTATTTTTTAAAGTTTCAAAAATAGAATCCATAGAATCTTCTATTGGCAAAACAAAACATGCAGACAATTGCTGTAAATGTCTACCTGCATTCATCAACGTCGGAGAATTTGGTAAAAAATCTAGATTTGCCATTGCAAAATAAAATTCTTTTACAGTTACATTAATATCAGCATTTTTATCATAGTTAGTATCTGCTTTAGCAATGTTGTAGGCAACTCTAAAAAATAAATCTTCAGGAGTTTCAATTATATTTCCTTTCTCATCTTTTTTTAAATAACGTTTTTGTAAAACTGTTAAAGCATTTTTTTCTAACGTTACTTTGTAGTTTAACAAATCATTTAATTTACTGTTTGCCATCGAAAAACTCCCTTAAGTACTTAAACCATTATATTTCTATATTTTTTGCCTTTTGCCATGTTCTTTTTTTAATTTTTTTAATTCTTTCATAAAAGTATCTATATCAGTAAATTTTCTATAAACAGATGCAAATCTTATATATGGTACTAAATCAATGTCCCAAAGCTTTTCTAAAACTTTTTCACCTATAATTGTAGACGGAATTTCCATTATATATTCACTAAGTATCTCATTTTCTATTTCACTTACAAGTTTATCTATAGTTTCGGCAGAAATTTGACATTTTTTACAAGCTCTATCTATACCCACCCAAACTTTTTTCCTATCAAAAGGCTCTCTAGACCTATTTGACTTAACAACCATGATCATTAATTCTTCCGGACGTTCAAAAGTAGTGTACCTTTTTTTGCAGCTAGAACATTCCCTACGCCTTCTCACAGCTGATGTGTGCTCTACGGGGCGAGAATCTAGTACTTGGTCATCAATACTACCACAAAAAGGACATTTCATATTTTTTCCTTACTTTTAGTTTAACAAAACACTATATGTTGTATTGCAAACAATACTACAACATACACATAGTTTTGTCAATTAACCTAAAGGACCTATTTCATTATTGTTTTAACAAATTCATATATAAAACAAAGAACTAAAAATTTTTTTTAAAAAATTTCATGGATTTTAAAATTAAATAAAAAAACCTCGCCATAATAGGCGAAGAATTTTACTTTAATCATATAAAAGCCGATGAGAGGATTTGAACCTCCGACCCATTGCTTACGAAGCAATTGCTCTACCAACTGAGCTACATCGGCACAAATAGAAATATGCTGAGGGACAGAATCGAACTGTCGACACCAGGTTTTTCAGACCTGTGCTCTACCAACTGAGCTACCTCAGCATAAAATACTTAAACTAACTTTTACTACATTTTTCAAAAGCCTTTTTACCAGCGTCAAAAGCTTCACTTATTTTATCTTTGCCGGACAAAACTTTTTCACGACCTTCTTCATAAATTCTCTTTCCAGTTTTAGCAATATCCTCACTAAAATCATTCATATTGTCAACAATATCTTCACTTAATCTCTTAATATTTTTTCTAGTTTCTTTCCCGGATTTAGGAGCATATAAAATACCAATAGCTGCACCAACTATTCCACCTAAAAGAAAAGCAAAGAATGTATCTTTATTGTCGCTCATTTTTTTCTCCTTGCGCTTGTTTTTTCTTTTTATTAATACTAGAGACAGCATAAAAAAGAAGAGAAATCATTGAAACAAATGGAGATGAAACCTTTTCAGTTATCGAAGCAACTTTATAAGAAACCTTATTTATAAGATCAAGTTCAATATTAATTTTATTAGCTACTATTTCAATTTGTACTACCGCTTTCCTTATATTGATCAATGTTAAAACAAAACAAACTACTCCAATAACTACAGAGATAGTTAAAACAATAACTGAAATAGTTAATATCAATTCAATAGATTTCATTTTTTCAGATTGTAACACAAATCCAAAAACATGTCAAGCCTCGTCATAAATCAAATTTCTATCATAAAATATATGTATCACCAAAGCTGTAATTTTTTTCAGTAAATTTACATCTTAAGGTTGCATTTTTGAATTTTTGTAAAATTTTTAATATCAGCATGATAGATTAATTACACCAATTTCCAAATAGTCTTTCAAATTAGTTCATGCTAAACATGGGAAGAGGTCGATTCAGACCTAAAACAATGTATAGAGTGTTTGACTACGCCTTTGGGATTTATTTTTCGCAACAATTCAGTCCAACCTATAAAATGCCTTATTTTACAAGGATTTTTCGTTCAGAAGAAACACTATGCCAACCTATGGAAACGCGAGCATTGGCTCTAATAAACTTATGCTGCAAAGGTGAATACACACATAGAATTAAACAGTAACTTGATTGTTATTAATAAATTCATCAATATTCCAAACTATCCCATCATTGGTTTCTACATGCAACCCTTCGTAACATTCATCTATATAATCTAATGCACCTGTTGAATTTAATTTTTCGTAAGCTTCCCTGCCACTAATATCTTTTGCCCCTCCATAAATCTCTATGCAAAATGTAACGAATTCAATGTTATTGTAATTTTTCAAAATTTACACCTCAGATGGTATTACAAGCTTACCATGCCGTAATTCATAGGCAAGCATGTCAGCAAGGGCCTTGCAGCTGAAATGCCAAACCTTTGTATCTTCATCAGAATACTGGATATAAAGCTCGGAATTATAAAATTTTTGCAATGCCTCACCATTTGAAATATCTAATTTGTCAGAGATAGCTTGGATTATAGTCCTGTTATACAAAGCCATTCTGCCGATATGTCTTTCTTGAGGTGTTTTCTTAATTTCTGCCAATCTTAAACCTCCTCACCGCGCACAAATTTTATCAACGCAAGAGAGCATTTATTGCAAAACACGAATTGATTATAAAGCTCTACTATTTTGGACTTTTTAAGAGATCTTTTTGAAGACATTAGAATATTATAATTTTCAAAAACGCGCTAGTTATATACTTATCTAGCAGGTTTTGGCATTTTAGCAACAGTACTATCAGATTTCATACTTTTAAGTTCCAGCATTCTATCTCTTAAAATAGTAGCAGACTCAAAATCTAAATTTTCTGCCGCAGTTTTCATCTGCATTTCTATATCTTTAATTATCGAGTCTATATTCTTTTTGGTAATTTTATAATCAAGCTTTTCTTCTGACATCATATATTTAAGGGATTCTTTTTTTGATAAGTTTTTAAACTCTTCAAGTTCATGAACTGCTTTAATTATTGTTTTTGGCTTAATATTATTTTTTTTGTTGTACTCTAATTGCTTTCTTCTACGCCTGGCCATCTCTGTCAATGCTTTTTGCATTGAACCTGTGATAACATCTGCATAAAATATGACGCGCCCATCAACATTCCTTGCTGCTCTTCCACAAATCTGTATTAAAGTCGATTCAGAGCGTAAAAAACCTTCTTTATCTGCATCTAAAACCACAACTAGCGAAACTTCTGGTAAATCTAAACCTTCTCTTAAAAGATTAATCCCTACTAAAACATCAAACTTCCCAAGACGTAAATTTTTAAGTAACTCTATTCTTGTTAAAGCATCTATTTCAGAATGTAAATATTCCACTCTAAAACCTTTTTCTTTAAGAAAAACCGTCAAATCTTCTGACATTTTTTTCGTTAAGGTGGTTATCAAAACTCTCTGCTTTTTATTAACAGTTTTTTGAACCTCTTCCATCAAGTCACGTACTTGACCATTAATAGATCGTACAACAACTTCTGGATCAACTAACCCTGTAGGTCTAATAATTAAATCTACTATATTATCTTTACTTCTTTCTAGCTCATACTTTCCTGGCGTAGCAGAAACCATCATAAACTTTCTTATTAAACTCTCAAATTCTCTAAATTTCATAGGTCTATTATCTAGAGCTGAAGGCAGTCTAAATCCAAAATCGACAAGAGTTTGTTTTCTGCTTCTATCTCCTTCATACATCCCTCTTACCTGAGGTAACAAAATATGAGATTCATCTGCTATCATTAAAAAATCATCATTTTCTTGTAAAAAATAGTCTATCAATGTAGTTGGTCTAACTCCTGGCAAATTCCCAGAAAGATGTCTTGAATAATTTTCAACACCATTACAAAAACCAGTTTCTCTCAACATTTCCATATCATATTTAGTTCTCTGTTTTAAACGTTGAGCTTCTAAAAGTTTATTTTGAGATTTTAACACTCTAAGACGTTCTTCTAACTCAATCTCTATACTTTTTATAGCTTTATCAATTTTTTCTTTACCTACTACAAAAAGCTTTGCAGGATAAATATAAGATTGCTTTTTTTTAGAAATAATTTCTCTGGTGATTGGATTAAACTCTTTTATACTTTCTATTGTATCACCAAAAAATTCAACTCTTATTGCCATCTCAAGATAAGCAGGAAAAATTTCTACAGTGTCACCTTTGACTCTAAACCTTCCACGAATAAACTCAACGTTATTCCTTTCATAATGGCTAGATATAAGCTCATTTAAAAGATTATCCATGGACGTGTCTTCCCCAACCACTATTTTAATACACATATTTTGATAATCTTTAGGAGACCCTAAATTGTATATGCAGGATACCGAAGCTACTACTATAACATCTTTTCTTTCAAGCAGAGAAGTCGTAGCTTTAAGGCGTAATCTATCTATATGGTCATTTATTGAAGCATCCTTTTCTATATACGTGTCACTTGAGGGTATATAAGCCTCCGGCTGATAATAATCATAATATGATATAAAATACTCTACAGCATTATTAGGAAAAAACGATCTAAACTCTGCATAAGTTTGAGCAGCCAAAATTTTATTTGGCGACATTATCAACGTCGGTTTTTGAAGTTTCTCGATAAGATTTGCCATCACAAAAGTCTTTCCGGAACCTGTAACGCCAAGCAAAACTTGAGATTGTTTACCATTTAAATAATTATTATAAAGCTTTTCTATTGCTTGTGGTTGGTCGCCTGAAGGCTTAAATTTAGAAACTAACTTAAATTTTTCCATTTTTAAACTTTAATCTCTTTAATAAATTAAAATTTGTTTGGTCTATTTGTAGCGGAGTAACAGAGATATATCCTTTGTCTATCATGTCAACATCTGTGTTTTTATTTTCGCCATTAGCAACATATGTGCCTGAAAATTTGTAAGAAAAGTTACCCTTTTTATCTTTTTTATCTACAACTGTCTCAATATTTTCATCATAAGCTCTAAGCCCTAACGGAACTATCTTTAGACCTTTATAATCTTTAGGGATGTTAACATTTAAACAAACATTTTGAAACCTTTCTTTATTGTCTAATATTATCCCACAAATTTGCCTTGTAGCAATAGCAGAATGCGTGTATTCTTTAGCATACATTTGACCAGATGACACAGCTATTGATGGTATGCCTTTTAATGCTCCTTCCCGTGCAGCACCTACAGTACCAGAATAAATTACATCTTGACCTAAATTAGGACAATTGTTTATACCAGAAACAACTAAATCTATTTTACCTTTTAAAAATGAACAAAGTCCAAACTTTACACAATCAGCAGGCGTACCACCTTTAATTACATAAAAATCTTTTTCTATCTTTTCTACCTTTTTATATTTTGAAATAGTTATGCAATGTCCTGCACCAGACATTTGATATTTTGGAACAATTACATAAACTTTGGCAATTTTAGACAACTCCTTTACAAGAGGTAAAAGACCTGGGCCTTTCATACCATCATCATTAGAAATTAGAATTTTATACACTGGACTATTTCCTTAAATATTAAATCTTGAGATAACTTATAAGAAACGTTATGACTATTTACATTTAAATTTGAATATAAAACTTTTATAGCATTACTTAGATTTTGTTCATTTAAACTTTTTTCTTCTATAACTATAAATTTTTTATCTTCTTCTACTTCTTTTGCGTTCCAATACTGATGGTTATCTGTCGCATATGGATATGGAATAAACACTGTAGGCTTATCTAAAGTTTTTACTTCAAAAACTGTTCCTGCTCCAGAACGGCATATAACAATATCACTCACAGCATAAGCATCATATATGTTATGCATGTATTCAAAAACTTTATAGTTCTTGTTTAGTTCTGCTAATTTCAAAATTTGAGAATAGTTTTTATAACCAGTAATATGTATTACTTGCATCTGTTTATTTTTGGACACCTCTAAAAGAGTTTTACAAGCAACTTCATTAAGTTTTATTGCACCTAAACTACCACCAAAAACTAAAACAGTAAAAATATTATCCATAAGATTTAATTTTTTTAATGCCATTAATTTAGATGTACGTAAAATTTCTTCTCTTATAGGATAACCAGAGAATATAACGTTATTGCTTTTAAAATATTTTCTTGAATACTCAAAACTTATAAAAGTTTTGTCGACTATCTTACTTAAAATTATATTAGCTTTACCTGGCAAAGTGTTTTGTTCATGTATAAAAGTTTTTCTCTTTAAAATTTTTGACACAAAAATAGTAGGCACAGACATGCACCCACCAGTCCCAACAACAGCCACAGGTTTTAATATCAAAATATATTTTAACACTCTTAGTAACGACCATTTTAACTTAACTAAAAACAAAACAAATGAAAAAGAAATCTTTCTTGGCATGCCAGAAAGATTAAACAAAATATATTCAAAACCGTTATTTTCTAAAATCTCAATAGAAACTTTATTATTAATTATAAAAAAAATTGGATTATAACCATTCTTTTTAAATTCTTTTGCCAATGTAACGCCAGGGTAAATATGTCCACCAGTGCCACTTGAAGCAATAATTACATTTTTGTTTTTCATGAAATCCTTACTTATAAACGATGTCTATATATAACTATTTTAACCTAGAATATTGTGATAAATTAATTAGTATGCCAACAGCTGCCATATTAATAACCAAGGACGTGCCCCCAAAAGAAATAAAAGGAAGCGTCAACCCCTTTGCAGGAAAAACACCCGTAGTAGCAGACAAATTTGTAATAGCTTGAAACACTATTAAACAAGTTATCCCTAAACACAGATACTTAGAAAAAGTGTCTGGCATGCATTTACTCATTTTCAAACCTTTAAAAAATATATACATAAAAAAAACAATAACAAGACTTGCTCCAATAAATCCTAACTCTTCACCAATAACAGGAAAAATAAAATCAGTGTGCACTTCCGGTAAATACATAAGTTTTATTTCACTTTTACCAATACCTTTACCAAAAAAGCCACCTGATCCTAACGCGTTTAAAGATTGTTTTACTTGGTATGAAGAAGCGTCAATATTTATAAAAGAAGCAAGATAATCTTTAAACCTCAAGAATCTATAAGGTTTTCTTACAATCTCCTCAGCTATTAAAATTATTATACTTATTACACCTAGCAGTACAGCTTTCATTTTAATGCCAGCACAAAAAAGCATTGCAAAACACACGCCTGTTATTAAAACAGGTGTACCTAAATCCGGTTCTAAAGCTATTGGGACAAGCATTAACAATACAAGTAGGCTAGGAGCAAAAAGACCTATCCATTTATCTATTAAATCCTTTTTTCTTGATATAAAATCAGCCATCATTACAACCATAGCAATTTTAGCAAGCTCTGATGGCTGTACTGTAAAAAAAGATACAGACAACCATCTTTTTGCTCCTAGTCTAGACTCTCCAACAAATAAAACTGCTACAATAGAGACCAATGTAAAAAAATATATTAGTTTAGAATACTTTTGATACAAATTATAATCTATTAAAAAACTTGTAATAAACATAGCAACAAAACCTAAACAAGTCCATAATATCTGCTTAACAAAAAACTTGTAAGGACTTGCCCACTTTATGTCAGCCATTATAACACTGGAAGAAAATACCATAAAAGAACCAAAAATGATACCTATACAAATTATTATTATTAAAGTATAGTTGTACTTTGAAAAGTCGATTTTAAACATAAAAAACCTATTTACCTAACTTATTTACAAGAGATTTAAAAATGTTGCCTCTTTCTTCAAAATTTGTAAAACTGTCAAAAGAGGCGCAAGCAGGAGAAAATAAAACTATATCGCCGTCTTTAGAATTCATATAAACCTGCTTTAAAGCTTGTTCTAAACTTTTAGAATCAAAAAAAGTACTAGCACCACGTAAATCCTTCTTAATTTTATTTGAAGCTTTCCCTATAAGGAATACTGCTTTTACTTTTTTCTTTATAAGCTGCTTTAATGGCGTATATGGAAACCCTTTATCTTGGCCACCCATAATAAGATTAATATTTTTGTCAAAAGATTCCAGAGCAACCCTGGTAGAATCAACATTTGTAGCTTTTGAATCATTATAGTAACTAACACCATTTATAGCTTTTACAAACTCTATTCTATGAGGCACACCTTTGTATTTTGAAATGATTTTTTCTATAGATTTTAAGTGTATTCCCGCAACATAAGTAGCTGCAACTGAAGCCAAGATATTTTCTACATTATGCATTCCAAAGATATTAATTCTAGGTTCCATTTGGAAGTATTTTTTGCCAATTTGTATAACTATTTTTCCATCGTTATAAAACACTCCATTTTTTAAAGGTTTTTTACTAAAAAATATTACTTTCGATTTGGCTTTTTTAGCTAAATTAGCACATATTTTATCGTCATAATTTACTACTAAAAAATCGTTTTTATTTTGATTAACAAATATATTTTCTTTTGATTTTATATAAGCTCTCATCGTCTTATGATGGTTAAGATGGTCTGGAGTAATATTTAGAAGTACAGATATATTTGCTTTAAAATTAGGCGAATCCTCTAATTGATAACTTGAAAGCTCCATAGTTATATAAGTATCTTTTGTAGTTTTTAAAGCTTTATCCGATAATGGAACGCCTATATTTCCAACAGCAATAGAATTTTTATGTTCCGACTTTATTATCTTAGAAATTAAGTCAGTAGTTGTAGTTTTTCCATTTGTACCTGTAACCGCTATAATCTTTCTATACTTAGAGTTTAAAAGTGCAAAAGATACTTCACTTAATATTTGTATTTTTTTACTTTGAGCTTTTTTTAAAATAGAAATGTCCGGACACAATCCGGGACTCTTAATAATGATATTTGAATTTAAAATCTTGTCAGAATGGCAACCAAGTTCCACTGAAACTTTTTTATTTAAAGTTTCTAACTTTTTTGTCTTTACAACATCGCTAGCAAAAACGTTGTTACCTAATTTAACCGCAAGGTTTGCTGCAGAAATTCCACTTTTCCCAAGCCCTAAAACGCTAATATTATTTTTCATTAAACTACCTCAATTTCAAAGAAGCAAAAGAAAGTATTGCAAGTATTATTCCTACAATCCAAAACCTTATTACAACTTTAGTTTCAGAAAGTCCAAGCATTTCAAAGTGATGATGTATAGGCGCCATTCTAAAAATTCTTTTTTTAGTCTTTTTATAATAAAAAACCTGAAGTAGTACAGAACAAGCTTCCATAACAAAAATGCCTCCAAGTAAAACTAAAATAAGTTCTTGTTTTATAAACACTGCTACCATTCCTAAAATTCCACCCAAAAACAAACTACCAGTATCTCCCATAAAAACTTCTGCTGGATGAGAGTTATACCACAAAAAACCAAGTCCAGAACCTAAAATAGCGCACAAAAATATTGCAATTTCACCTGATCCTGAAACATGGATTATTTTTAAGTAGTTAGCTATTTGTATATGACCTGCAAAATAGGAAAACAATGCAAGAGCAAACGCAACAATTATTATATTGCCTATTGCAAGACCATCCAGACCATCTGTTAAATTAACAGCGTTAGAACTACCTACAACTGTAATTATTACAAAAACTATATAAAAGAAAGAAAAGTTCACAAACAAACTTTTAAAAAAAGGAATATTAACAAGCGTTGCATAGTCTGGATTTGAAGGGAAAAAGCTTAAATATGCAGCAAACGTTGCAGCAAAAACAGTTTGTCCAAAAAGTTTACCTTTAGCAGAAAGACCATCAGAACTATGTTTTTTTAATTTTAAATAGTCATCACACCAACCTAAAAAGCCAAACCATATACTGCCACACAAAAGCCAAATAATAAACCTATTGTCAAGTTTTGCCCACAACAAAGTTGATATAACCACAGATATTATTATTAAAAGACCTCCCATGGTTGGAGTACCATTTTTGTTTAAATGTTGAATAGGACCATATTCTCTAACAATTTGTTTAATTTTAAAATTTTTTAATTTTTTTATTATATATGGGCCAAATATAAAACATACTAAAAGACTTGTTAAAATAGCTCCGCCTGCTCTAAATGTAATATAACCAAAAAGGTTAAAAGAGGTAAAAACATTATTTAATTTGTAAAATATGTGGTATAGCATTAAATATTTTGCCTCTTATTGTAAGATATCACAAAATTTTTCGTAAACTTCTTCTAACTTCATCCCTCTTGAAGCTTTAAATAAAAAGACAGAATCGTTTTCTGTAAGCTTTTTTAAATGTAACAAAAGAGATTCTTTATCTTTAGCATAAAAAACGTTTTTACTATTTATTGCATTTGCGACATTTAAAGACTTATCTCCTAAAAGACTAATAGAGTTAACATTCTTGTTATCAATAAATTTGCCTAATTCAAAATGAAATTTATCAGAATTTTCTCCTAATTCAAGCATATCACCTAAAACAAGATTAATTTTTTTGTCAGGATATAGTTCTAAAATAGTTTCAATAGAAGCTTTAGTAGAACTTGGGTTTGCATTATAAGAATCATTGATTAAAATAATTGCATTAGAAGTTGTTATAGTGTCCATTCTCATTTTAGGAGAGATAAAACTTTCTAAGCCCATTTTAATATTTGCAAATGGCACATTTAAACTTATTGCACAAGAGGCCGCAGCTAAAGCATTTGAAACATTAAAAACACCTTTAGCTGGAATAAAAATATCTATTGACTCCTCATTATAACAAAGAGAAAAACTAGTACCATTTTGTGACATTTTTATATTGTTAGCATAAACATCTGAACTTGCAGTTTTTAAAGAATATCTAATGATTGTTTTATTTTTAAAATTTTTATCTGATATATATTTTAAATTTTCATCATCATTATTAACAACTAACACACCATTTTCTTTTACATTATAAAACAAATCTATTTTTTCTCTTAAAACTCCTTCTAAGGACTTAAATTCTTCTATGTGAGAAAAACCTATATTTGTAATAACACCGACATCAGGCTTTATAATATTTGATAATATTTTTATTTCACCAAAAAAAGATGTTCCCATTTCAAAAACGCCATAGTTAACATATGAATCTAAATTAAATACAGATAAAGGAAGGCCTATCCTATTATTAAAATTCCCCTTATTTGAAAGAGTTTTCACTTTTGTTTTCAAAATTGAACTTAACATCTCTTTTGTGGTTGTTTTTCCGTTAGAACCTGTTATGCCAACTTTTTTAATATTTTTAAATTTTTCAATATAAACTCTAGCAATTTCTCCAAGAGTGACAACAGCATCTTTCGTTTTAATCATAGCAACTTTGTTTAAACTGCCAACGTTTTGTTCGTCAAAATGCATATCTTTTGAGTATATTACAGCGCACGCTCCTCTAGAAACGGCATCTTTTATAAAATCATGCCCATCATAACGGTTTCCTTTAATGGCAAAGTAAATATCATCTTTAACTGTAGTCCTAGAATCTATAGATACACCTTTTACTAAAATATTTTTACCAGAAATACTTACATAAGGTAACAGTTCATTAAGATAGCAAGGTTCCATTAGAAGACAAACTCCTTTTGAGCATCAAGAGACCGAGCATTTTCTTTTTGTTTTCTTAAATCAATATATTTTCTTGCCATTTCTACATCACTAAAATGTATTTTTTGTGTACCAATAACTTGATAAGTTTCGTGCCCTTTTCCTGCAATTAAGACAACATCACCTTTAGCAGCCATAAAAACTGCCTCTTTTATAGCTTCTTGCCTATGTACTATAACTTTATAATTATTCTTATAAGACCTCTTTATACCAACTTCTATATCTAATAAAATATTGTTCGGGTTTTCTGTTCTTGGATTATCTGAAGTAACAAAAACAAAATCACTCATTTCAACTGCAGTTTTACCCATTACAGGTCTTTTAGCTCTGTCCCTATCACCACCACAACCAAAAACTGTAATAATCCTTTTTGGTTTAACTTTTTTTATTGCAGATAAAACATTTTTTAATGCATCGTCAGTATGAGCATAATCTACTACAACCTCAAACTCTAAACCTTCAGCATCAACTCTTTCAAGTCTGCCAGGCGCTTGAGCTGCATTATTTATACCATTTATTGCTGCTTCAAAAGAAATACCACTATAGACAGCTGCACCAAAAGAAGCCAGAGCATTGTAAACATTATGCAGTCCAATATGTTTAATGCTAACTTTTCCTTTTAGCTCATTATAAATTAAATCAAAACTTGTCCCATTATTTTCAACACGTATGTTTAATGCTTTCAAATCTGAATTTGCAGTTTTTCTTGTAGAATAAAACTTGACCTGTGCATTTGTAACACGACTTGCAAGTTTTTTGCCGTATTTATCGTCAGCATTAATTATGGCATACTTTTCAACAGTTTTATTGTTCTTGCATAAACTTTCAAATAACATAGATTTTGCTTTAAAATATCCTTTCATATCTTTATGAAAATCTAAATGATCTTGTGTAAGGTTAGTAAAAATTGCTACATCAAACTCTATGCCATAAACTCTACCCAAACTCAACGCATGAGAAGACACTTCCATTACTATATTTTTTATACCATTATTTACAACATCTCTCATAAACTTATAAATATCTAAAGATTGAGGACTTGTGTTTGGTGCCTCTAATATATTTCCTTTATATCTATAATTAACAGTACCCATAACTGCACAATCTACATTAGATTGCTTGAATATACTTTCTATCATATAAGAAACAGTGGTTTTTCCATTAGTACCAGTTACACCTATAACATTTAAATGTCTATCTGGATAGTTGTAAAATTTAGCACAAAAAACTGCCATAAATTTTAAAATATCCACAACGACAACTTGTGTTATGTGGCAATCTTTCTGTCTTTCAGTCGTAACAATTACAATCGCGCCATTATTTATAGCTTCATGAATATATTTACTACCATTTGTTTTATGTCCAGGTAAAGCAAAAAAAGCAAAACCATATTCAACTTTTCTTGAGTCGTAAGAAACACCCAAAACATCAACATCATCTTCACCAACAACAATCATATCAAAAGCTGGTAAAAGCTCCTTTAAATTCATTTCTTCTATTCCAATAAATATTTAGTTTTCTTATTGCTCTTGATTATAGTATTTTTTATGGTATTTGTGCATGTTTTCGTATTGACAGTATTATTTGAGTTTGGTCTAGTTTTAAAATCTTATCTACGTCACCAGAGTGATTGACTAAGGTAGCCATTTAATCAAATTAGCAAACTTTCCCACTCCAGTAGTTTGTTTGGTCTAGTTTAGGATCTTATCTACGTTACTAAGATCAATCGCAACAAACATTTAATCAAATTAGCAAACTCGCAAAATGATAAGACAAAAAAGACTTAAATGTATTTTGCTTCATACAATGCTAATTTGCAATATTAAATGTTTATAGCTCATAAACCGCTCTTTGAGGTAACTCCGTTAAGATTCTAAACTAGACCTATCCTGCATAATTCCTAAATCATTAAGCAGCCGCTCATACGCCGCATAGACAACTCAAACTCCACCACCTCACTATGACCTATAGTAGTTTGTTTGGTCTAGTTTAGGACCTTATCTACGTTACTAAGATCAATCGCAACAAACATTTAATCAAATTAGCAAACTCGCAAAATGATAGGACAAAAAAGACTTAAAAATAATGATCTCCTTTAAATGGAAATTATTAAGATACATTATGTAAAATTTTTATGATTTTAAATATACAAATTAAAAAAAGGGTTACTATGAAAAAGTTATATTAAAAGCTACAGAAAGTAAAAGAATTAAAGGTGGGCATCTTCTTTATATTTTATTTTTACTAATATCATCTTTAGGTATTTCCAAATATTGAGCAATAGATTGCGCAATAGAAGAAAAAACAGGCGACGCCACAGAAGAACCATAATAACTTTGTCCTTTAGGTTCGTCAATTATCACAAGTACAACAAATTCAGGTTCCATGGCTGGTAACATTCCACAAAAAGAAGCTGTATAAAACTTTTTAGAATAAGTTTTAGTTAATGGATCTATCTTTTGAGAAGTGCCAGTTTTACCACCCACAGTGTATCCAGCAACTTTTGCACTTTTGCCTGTCCCAAAATCAACCGAATTTTTTAATATTTTTTTCATCATATAAGCAGTTTCTTTAGAAACCACTCTTCTTATTTCCATAGTATGAAAATTTTCTTGAGTATCATTTTCATTGTACTTACCTATTCTCTGAACTATAGAAGGTTTTAAAAGTACGCCATCATTTGCAATAGCCGTAAAAGCATTTATCATCTGTAAAGCAGTTACTCCTATACCTTGACCAAAAGAAATCGTAGGGAGTGTTAAAGCGTTCCAATGTTTAACGTCTAGCAAAAGACCTTTGGCTTCACCAGGCAAATCAATGCCTGTTAAAGAATAAAAACCAAACTTTCTTATATATTCGTAAAAATCATTGTTCCCCAATTTCTTTGCAATTTTTATCATAGCAATATTAGAAGACATTTCCATTGCCCTGCTCAAAGACACTTTCCCCTCTATTTTATGGTCATCTCTTATAGTGTGGTCTGCTATTTTAAGTTTTCCATTTTCCAAATAAAAAGTATCTGAAAGTTTCACTTTATTTTCCTCTAAAGCTGACGCAACTGTAACTATCTTAAATGTAGAGCCTGGTTCGTATATATCACTAATTGCAGTGTTTCTTAAAACTCTTAAATCTTTAATTTTTTCTAAATAGTCAAAATCTGGTAAAGACACCATAGCTAAAATGCTACCTGTTTTCGGATTTTGTACAATGCATGTTGCCATTTTTGCTTGATATTTTTCAAAACTTTTTCTAAGTTCTTGTTCTGCTATATATTGTATATTTCTATCTATACTTAAAATCACGTTTTGGCCACAAA
Source organism: Candidatus Endomicrobiellum incisitermitis (assembly GCA_031275795.1). Taxonomy (GTDB): domain Bacteria; phylum Elusimicrobiota; class Endomicrobiia; order Endomicrobiales; family Endomicrobiaceae; genus Endomicrobiellum; species Endomicrobiellum incisitermitis. Next base: position 68,136 of record JAISOG010000039.1, on the reverse strand, counting down.
TTTTGGATTGATCAATAACTTTATTCTGTATTATATAACCTCTTCCATCTCTGTACGTACTTGCTATAACACTATTACCTAAAAGACAATTGTTACATGTTTTTTCTATTCCCTCTAATCCATTACCATCATGGCCAGTTAGACCTAAAATATTAGAAAGCATTTTACCTTCTGGATATTTTCTTACATATTTACTTTCAAAACCAACACCTCTCAACTTCATCATTTTTATATTATTGGCCACACTTGAGTCTACATCATAAGCAACAGGGACATAAGCTCTATTTCCAAAATCACTTAAGTTTTTCTCTTTAACTTGTATACCATTTTTTAATAAAATATTTTTTATATTAGAAAAATCTTCTATAATTTTAGGATCTAAAAAAATATTATACTTTTTTACGCTTGTAGCAAGTATATTGCCTTTTGTATCCAAAATATCGCCACGTTTTGGAACTTCTACAGTTTGACGATTTACCATCCTGCCTACACTGTGACTTATTTTATTATGTAAAAAAATTTGTATATATATAAGCTTTACAAACAAAACAAAAAAGACTGACAGCACTATAAACGCTAGAACAGTCTTTCTATTTAGAGATTTTTTTCTTTTCATTTTATATTTAAATTACTCAATATATACAGTATTTTGGTCATCTGCAACAACAAAATTTCTTTCTTTAGCTATTTTATACATCTTCTCAAGGGCAAGCATAGAATTTATTTTTAACCGCAAATTATCATTTTCAGAAATAATATTATTGTATTCTGTCTGCAAAGCGCTAATCTTATACGCAAATCTTATTGAAGTGTTTTGTTGCCACAAATATACAAAAAAGCTAATAACTAAAAGTAAAATAAAAAAGAATGATTTATGCATTAATTTTCTCACAAGCTCTTATCTTTGCACTTCTACTTCTAGGATTTGCTTTTACTTGTTCATAAGTAGCTGTAATAACCTTTTTCGTAAGTAGTTTATATATTTTATTATGTGCATTTTGTTTAAAATTTAATTTGACCATTCTATCTTCTAGAGAATGAAAACTTATTATTACAATACGTCCTTGAGAATTTAAAATTTCTGGAGCTTGCAATAATAAAAGCTCTAAATTTGAAAGTTCTTTATTAACAAAAATTCTTAACGCTTGAAACACTTTTGTAGCAGGGTTTATCCTGCTTGATTGTCCTTTAACAGAACATATTATATCTTGTAATTCTACAGCTGTATTTATTATACCTCTTTGCCTCCTAACATAAATAGCATTTGCAATCTGTCTTGCCATATACTCTTGTCCGTACTTATAAAAAATATCTGTTAAATCTTTACTAGAATAAGTGTTAATTATCTCTTTTGCTGTCAATGGATTTCTAATATCCATTCTCATATCTAAAACATTAGCATTAAAAGAAAACCCTCTAGTTAAATCGTCAAACTGTTTAGATGAAGCACCTATATCTGCTAAAATGCCATCAACTTTGTAAACATTTATATTTGATAAAGCTTGTTTAATATTTTTAAAGTTGTCACTTATAAAAGTTACTCTATTATTAAAATATTTTTTATTTTCAACAAATTGTTTATAAGCATCTTCGTCACAGTCAAAAGCAATAATTTTTATGTTAGGAAATTTCTCAAGAAGATAAGCAGTGTGTCCACCACCACCAAAAGTACAATCAACATATAAACCGTCTAATTTATTTACCAAACAATTTGAAACTTCTAAAGGCATTACAGAAACATGATACATTTATATTAAACCTTACTTGGATATAAATATCTTTACAGCAGTAGATAATAGTACTACTGCAAAACATTTTTTTAAAATATTTTCTGGTAACATGTCAGCAACATTTGCCCCCAAAAAACCACCTATTACAAAACCTAGCCCTATCAAGCTAGCAACTGTAAGGTTTACATACCCTTTTTTATAATATACTAACATAGAAAAAAAACTTAAAACTATTATCGCAAGAGATGTACCCTGAGCTTGGTGCTGAGTCATCTTTAAAACTATAACCATAAGAGGAATTAAAATACTTGCTCCACCTACACCAAACACTCCTCCAAAAAAACCACCTAAAAAACCTATAACTACACAAACAATCATTTCCATAAAGTCACACCCTTAAAAACTATATTCAATGTACCTCCTAATAAAGATGAACTGTACACCGAATTCTGTCTTTTAATAAATTAAAAGTGCAATCATTTTTCTGCCGTTAAAATTACTTTTAACGATCAAGCGGCCCACCTTCAGCCTTGCTTTCCGGTAAGGATTTAGCCGTTTCATATTTTGCATTACTGCAAAACTTATCCTGTTGTAAGGATACTTTTTACATTTCTGCAAAAAGCGTCTCTGTTCGCACCTCTACTTTCACAAGCGACAGGGATTACCTGCTACCGTTTACTATGCATAAATAAATGATACATAGTTAAAGTTCGGACTTTCCTCTTTAAGTCTGTATTAAACAACTACAGCATAAAGCGATTGCATGTCCATCTTTATAGGAGGTTTCACCTTTTAAATAATATTCTAGAACAATTATCACAGAAAACTAGTTCTTGAGCTTTCTGAGCTTGATTAATTAGCTGTGGTCTTAGAATCATACCACAACCAGCACAACTTTCTCCATCAACCAACACTAATCCAACACCGTCACGGCCTTCTCTTAATCTTTCGTATTGCATAAATATAGACTTACTAACTTTAGATTCCTGTTCTTGTCTACTGTTTTCTGCTGCAACTATTTTCTTTTTTAAACTTTCAATTAAAGATTCTATTTCTGAAATATCACTTTTTATTTTACTCTCAAAATCTTGCAAATCTTTTTCCAAATTTTTAATAACTAACATTTCTTTGTCAATTGTGTCCATAAGTTGTAAAATCTCATCTTCAACTATATTTTTATCTGCTTTTATTTTATCTATCTCCAGAAGAAGCGCTTTATATGTTTCATTAGATTTTACTTTGTTTAACTCTAGAGAATGTTTAGATATTAGCTCTTCTTTAGAACTAAGAACAGCCTCTTTCTCTTTCCTTAGAGAATTTATTTCAACAAAAGACTTTTTTTTGCTTTCAAAATCTATACGTTTATTTTGCAAATCTTTCTTTTTTTCTTCAATACTTAACAAAGCTTGGTGTATCTGCTTTTTTAAATTATCAATTTTAGTATCATAACTTTGCAATTCGTATAACATTTCCAAATCTTGTCTCAAATTTTCCATTTATACCTCATTTACTAAAATAAATTAACAAAAAAACAATAAAAAATACAAATCAAAATAAGTATACTAAACGTTTTGATTATAGCAAATTAATAAATACTTTATGGTGTTATAATGTTTTTAAATTAGATATATAAATTTATTAAACTAACAAATCATACATCATAAAAAAATTTCGACTGAAATTGAGATGTTCAATACAAGATTTTTGCAGACTAAAGAAATGTTCAGTGGATTGGGCCTGGTAGGACTTGAACCTACGACCATTCGATTATGAGTCGAGTGCTCTAACCAACTGAGCTACAGGCCCTTCAAAAAAACAATAAAAATATTTTACAAAAAATACAACTAAAATCAAAGCAAATTTATTATAAATATCTAAAAACCAATGGGCGGAAAGGGAATTGAACCCTCACGGCTCTTGCGAGCCTCAGGATTTTAAGTCCTGTGCGTCTGCCAGTTCCGCCATCCGCCCAAGCAACAAAATACAATGAAGATATTATACTACATTTTATTGTTTCTTCCAAGACAATGTATTGACTATTATCTATATACAATATTTTAGTATTTTAAGAAACAATTTAAACTCTGATCTTGTCCTTCAAATTTGCAATATTAAATGTTTATCGCTTAAATTGCGCTTTTAAGATAACTTTACTAAGATACTAAACTAAAAGAGAGAGATATATAAATAATTTCTGCTTCCTTTTTTTAGATTTAAGTCAATTAACAAATGTTACACAACACCAATCAAAAGTTAATATCCACGCTATACTTCTATGCCTAAATGGCATACATAAACTTAAGGAATGCGTCAACAGAATCCTTAGCATGTCCATTACACTATGATGATCAACATTAAGCCAATACAGGTAACAAACCCAGTTTCTATAATATACAGCACCCACATCCAATTTCACTTTGCCCCGATATACTTGCATTAAAGTCATTATGTAGGTATCAAATTTATCATTTGAAAGATATTTTAGTAAAAATTTGGTATAGTTACTGAGAAATATATGTACTTTAGAGGTGTGAAATGAGAAAGTTAGCTATAGGAACGCAGACATTTGAAAAGTTGATAAGAGATAATGCAGTATATGTAGACAAGACAGAACACATATATTATATATAATTTAATAAATAGAAGGACAAAATGAATAACAGAGGAATCAAGATAGCATTTGGCGTTGATGATAAATATGCGAAGCATTGTGGAGCAACAATTGCTTCTATTTTAAGTAATCACAAAATAGAAAATAACAACTATAAAATAACTTTTTTTCTAATAGGGCATTTAACTAATGAAAATAAAAGAAAATTTATTTCTTTAAAAAAAATTCAAGATTTTGAAATAGAATTCATAGAAGTAAATGAAGAACAATTTAAAGATTTGCCTATCTTTAAAACAGATGATTCCAAAATTGTATCATTAGCCAATTATTATAGGTTACTAATACCAGAACTTTTGCCTACTGAAATTGAAAAAGTAATATATTTGGATTGTGATATAATAGCTAACGAAGATATTTCGAAATTATGGAATATCAATATCAACAACTATTTAGCTGGTTGTGTTGAAATTGGGCAACGCTATTTTAACTCTGGTGTTATGGTTTTAAACTTATATGAGCTGAGAAAGTTTAACTTCCATGATAAATGGAAAGAATATGTTGAAAAGAACATTGACAAAATTGAATGCTATGATCAAACTATTTTAAATGCTGTAATCGGACACAATATATTATTTTTACCTACGAATTGGAATCTATATTATAAAAACTACAATCAAGTCCCATATGACAAACACAAAATAGATAAATATATTGAATATAATTATATTATTCATTATATAGAATCAAAACCTTGGAATCCACTTTGTCAACATCCTCTAAAAAGTTTGTATATCAAATATGCAAAAATGACAGATTGGGAAGAAAATTTAAATTTCTCTTTTTATACAAAAAGCAAATCTTTTGCTAAAATATTTTTAAAATATTGGGCTGCTCATCCTTTATTTTTATTAAACATTAAATTTTGGAAAGCAGTAAAAAAAAGAGGATTGTTGTTGGAACTTTATTAAATGTTCTGCTAGTAAAGAAAGCAGACATAAATTTTTAAATAAATATGTAAAAACATAACATTAGAAAATATTACTTTTCTATTTAATCCTGCATAAACTGAATTTTATAGAGATTTGCATAGTAGCCATTTAAAGCTAAAAGCTCTGCATGTGTACCTGACTCTACAACATTACCTGACTCAAATACATATATTTTATCTGAATTAATAATAGTAGACAGTCTGTGAGCTATTACTATTGAAGTTCTCCCTTTCATTAACCTTTCAAGACCTTCTTGTACCATGCGTTCAGACTTTGAATCAAGAGAACTTGTTGCTTCATCAAGTAAAAGTATTGGCGCATCTTTTAACATAGCTCTTGCAATGGATATCATTTGTTTTTGTCCACCAGACAAATTGCCACCGCGTTCTCCAACAACTGTGTCATACCCTTGATCCTGATTCATAATAAAATTATGTGCAGCTGCATGTTTTGCTGCATTTATAGCTTCTTCATCAGTGGCATTAGGTTTACCCATTAATATATTTTTCTTAATTGTATCATCAAAAAGCACAACATCTTGAGAAACAAAAGCAATATTATCTCTTAAAGATTCTATTGTTACATCCCTAATATCTTGCCCATCTATTTTTATGCTTCCTTCTTTAACATCATAAAACCTTAATATTAAATTTATTAAAGTAGATTTACCAGAACCCGCAGCACCAACCACAGCAACTTTCTCACCTTCTTTGACTTCTAAATTTATACCATGCAACACTTCGACATCTTCACTGTAGTTAAATTTAACATTGTCCACTTTTATAATACCTTTAGTAGCTTTAAAAACTTTGGCGTCAGGCTTACTAACTATCTTAGGTTTTTTATCTATTACAGAAAAAACACGGTCAATACCTACTATTCCCATCTGCACGCGAGAATTTAAGTTTGCTAAAGATTTCATTGGTTGGTATGCAGCAACTATAGCAATAAGAAACACCACAAAATCCCCTGTAGTAAGAGTACCGTGCATAATTCTATACCCACCATAAGCAAGCGTACCAGCTGCTGCAATTCCTCCAAAAAACTCCATTAAAGGACTTAAAATATTATTATTTCTTGACATTTTTACTTCTATATTAGCTATTGACTCAGCACTACCTCTGACTTTTTTAGATTCCAACGCTTCCATATTATAAGACTTTACAATCTTTATCCCCTGAAAAGATTGTGCTAAAATTGCATACAAATTTCCAAACGAATTTTGTTGACTATGAAAAATTTGTTTTATTTTTTTTCCAAAATATACCATTGGATAAAAACCTATAGGGAACAATATAAACATAGCTGCTGCCATATCAAAACTTTTCCAAAACATAAGCACTATTAAGAAAATAACAGAACACGCATCTCTAACAACTGTTGTAACGCTATTAATTATTACATCTCTTATTGTATTTAAATCGCCCATAAAATAAACTAATAAGTTGCCCGAATTATTTTTATGAAAAAATTCTAAATCTTGAGCAATAAACCTATCATACAAATCACCTTGCAACCTTTTTGTAAAGTTTGCCCCAAGCATAGTCATTGTAACAGACTGAAAATATTGTGCAAATCCTTTTGCTCCAAACGCTATTATGACTTCAACTGCAATTGTAAACAAAACATCTCTATTTTGTTCTATAAAAACTTTATCAAAAACAGGTTTAAGTAAACTCACAGACCAAGCATTTAATACAGAATATATTCCCATGAAAATCATTGATAAAGCTAAAAGTTTCCATTGTGGTAAAACGTACACTACCCATAAACGCTTCATTTTTTTTATTGAATCAGGGCTCATATTACCTATAATTTTTTGTTTTAATTTAGAAAAAATATTCATAATTTAATTATCCTTAACTTTATTATTATTTATATTGCTTTCTTGTAGTTCATTTATAAGACGTGTAAAACGATCTGACTCTTTTTCTAACTTTTTAGTATTTATATCAAGTTCTATATATAAGTTTTCTATTTTACTTTTTAAAATTTTGTTAAGTTTAGAACTTTCTGACACTAAAACAACATTCCCTTCTCTAGAAGCAACAACAAGTTGTTCTGTATTTAAACTTAATTCCTTTTCCAAATCAAATATATCTTTTTCAATTGTTTTAACTTTTTCTTCTAAAGGTTTTAAAACTTTAGATCTATCTTGTATTAGTCTAGCTTTAACTTTTTTTATTTCATTTTTGTCTTTTTTAAAAGCTATTTGTGTATTAGTTTTCTTTGCTAATACTCCACCTTCATCTTCCCAACCTTTTGTATTAAGAAAATTCTGGTATGTACCATCAAAAACTGAAATTTCGTTTCTATCAAAAATTATAAGTTTTGTAGCAACGCTGTGTAAAATTTCTTCATTGTGAGTAACCATAATAACAGACCCTGAAAACTCATTAATTGCATCTATTAAACTCTGAGAAGACTCAATGTCTAGATGATTTGTAGGTTCATCAAGAAGTAACAAATGACATGGATTTGCTAAAATTTTTCCTAAAAGAACTCTACTTTTTTCACCACCACTTAAAACTTCTATTTTCTTTAAAGCGTCATCTCCACTAAACATTACAGAACCAGCGATATTTCTTGCTTTTTGAGGCAAACAATCTGAATTTGACCCAACTATCTCTTCATAAACAGTTTTCTTAGGATTTAAATTTGCACTATCAGATTGCACAAAATAAGCTGTTTTTAAGTCAGGATGTTTCTTTATAATCCCATCTGAAGGCGTTAACCTTTCTGCAAGCAATTTTAATAAAGTAGATTTCCCTTTACCATTTTTACCAATTACACATACACGGTCTTTTTTTAAAACATCAAAATTTAACTTTTGTATTAAATTACAACCTTTTGTATAACCAAAAGACAAATTGTAAACACTTAACATTTTAAATGCATGAAAATCTAACCCTGAAAAAGAAAAGTCAAGGTTGTCTATTTTTGAGAGTTTGTCCAAATTTTCTTGTTTCTCTAAAGACTTAATACGCGATTGAACCATACCTGCAAGCCTAGCTTTTGCTCTAAAACGCCTTATAAATAACTCAGTTTGCTTTTTTCTTTTTTCAATATTTAATCTTGTTTTTTCATATATTTCTTCTTCTTTTGCTATCTGTTCATAGAGTTTACAACTAGTTCCTTCAATTTTCCTTGCTTTTGTTCTATGTATTGCCGCACAATGAGTAATAACACTGTCCATAAAATTTCTATCGTGAGTTATAAGCATTAACTCACCTTGCCAAGAACGCAAAAATCCACTTAACCATCTTATAGCAACAATATCCAAATAGTTATTAGGTTCATCTAACATAAGCATGTCAACATCTGACAATAAAACTTTTGCTAAATTGATACGTATTTTATATCCACCAGAAAAATCTAAAGGATTTTTATACATATCGTTTTTAGAAAAGCCCAGTCCAAAAAGAATTTTTTCTGCTTTCCACTCTTCATCTTTTTGACTTTGAGGTAAAGCCATACAAGCTTCTTCTAAAACGTTTGAACAAACAAAATTTATGTGTTGTTCTAAATAGCCTAACTTATAATTTTTAGGCATACTTATGGACCCACTATCGTAGTCCATTTTATTTAAAATCATTTTAAATAAAGATGTTTTGCCGTGTCCATTTCTTCCAACAAGACCAATTTTCTCTTTTGAATTTATGTTTAAATTTAAATCATCAAATAATATTCTACTGCCAAAAGACTTATTTAATCCAGTAATTTTAATCATACTTTTTACCCATCTATTGCATTCATTTCTATAACACGCATTTTTTCCCACTTAGAAGACTTGTATCTATAATAAAAACTAAAACATAATGCTGCAACATAAAAGAGAAAGAATCCCCATACTACAAATACAGTTTGTTTAAAAACTACAACGTTAAGGTATGCAGGTATTACTTCTAAAAATAAAGAAAACAAAACAAATATTTTCATAACATAAAATGTGTCCCCTGCCCCTCTAATAACAGATGAAAAAATTACAGTTCCTGTATCAAACACAAAAAACATCGATAAAATTATCAATAAACTTTTTACAACAGGTTTTAGAGTCCCCATAAAATCTGCTTGGGCACCATAAGAAAATGGATAGATAAAAGCATCTGGGAACAAGCTCATTGCAAGAACAAGTAAACTTACATATACATACGACAAATGCAATACCGACTTAACACTTACTCTAGCAGACGACACTTTATTTTCACCTAAATATTTGCCAACCATCACAGAAGTAGCCATACCAGCACCTAAAAGAGGCATATAAGCTATATTGTATATTGAAGCTATAATATTACTAGCAGCAAGATTTGAAACGCCTAAATTACCTACTATAATGATAAAAATACTAAAACCACAGCCATCAAAAAATAATTCTATACCATTAGGTATGCCATAATGAAGTAATCTCTTCATAAACTTTAAATTTATTTTCATATGTCTAGTATCATAATCAATATTGTTTTTTCTTGTCGTAAACAATATTATGTATATGACACAAACAACAACGTAAGATATATTTGTAGCCCAACCCGCACCTGCTATACCCATTTCAGGGAAACCAAATTTGCCAAAAATTAGCAAATAATCAAAAACAACATTTACGATTAATCCTAAAATAGCTATCATCAAAACTATTATAGTTTTACCACGACCAGAATAAAAAGAAGAAAATACTGCTTCTGAAATAGCTAAAAATGCACCATAAGACAATACTTTAAAGTATTTTATTTCTTCTAATGCAACAACTTCAGAATGCCCTACATTCATAAATAAAGGTTCTGCTAAAAAAGAAATACAAAAAATTAAAAAAGCAGCTATAAATGTTAGATAAATGCTTTGCCAAATTGCTAGACCTATTGAACGATATTCTTTTTTACCATAATACTGCGCTACAAAAATATTTACATATGAAAGTGTTCCCAAAAAAAATGCTAGTGTCGACCAGTAAATATTACCCGCAGGAGCAGAAGCGGCAAAAGTCTCTTGAGAATACCAGGAAAGAAAAGCTCTATCAGTAAAAATTTCAACAGCTCCTATACCTGTAGAAATTATAAGAGGTACTGCAATACGCAAAAACTCCCTATAACCCCCAGCACATTTATATCTTTCCTTAACAACATTAAAAATGTTCATTTTATAACAACACTCTTTTGATTTTGTTTGATTTTTGTTGTATATTATCCACAAAAGCTTATTATATAAAATATAGGGAGAAATCACTATGAAAGGAAACACTTTAGTAATTTTAGTAGCAATTATAGCTGCAGTAATTTCAGCTATGTATGTTTCTAATAAACTCCAAGCTAATAAAAATAAAGTTTTTGAACAAACTTTTGCAAATATAAAAACATCAGTTGTTGCTCCTAAACTAAGTAGAAACGCTGATAATGAAAACTCAGCAAAAAAAGAACTAAAAGACCCTAATGCAGAAGTGTACTTTTATACTGGAAAGGCTAAAGGAATAGAATATTCCATTGTGTATGCAAAATATCCTGCTCAAGTAAACTTCGATGGCGCTATAGCAGGAATCGCTAAAGTGTTTAAAAATTATAACTTTCAATATACAACAGTGAACAATAAAGTAAACGATTTAGAAGGTGTGCTATTAACTGGCACTTACCAAAAAAATGAAAAAGTGTACGGGATTAAAGAACAACTTGTAAAAGATACCAACATTTTTTGGCAATTTTATGTTATTTACCCTAAAGAGCTGCATGATAGCGATACTATAGCACAAAATTATATAGACTCTATAAAAATAATTAAAGAGTGATTCTAAAATTACTAAATGTTAAATATAGACAGTCCCATACAACATTTAAAAGGTGTTGCCTCAAAGAGGGCTAAATCCTTTAGCAAGTTAGGCATTAATACTATATTTGATCTCCTTTCTTTTTTCCCAGTCTCTTATCAAGATAGAACGATCATTGTCTCCATGCAAGATTTACTTTATAGTAATAATCAAGGATGCATGCTTGTAAAAATAGGGGGTTCATATGAAAAAAGCTTCTCTACAAAATTAAGTGTTTTGGACATAGAAATATTTGATAGCAAACTTTGCGGATACCTTAGATTTTTTCGCAATAAAAACTCACTATTTAAAGTTGACTCTATCTCTTATCTTAAAAGAATATTTGTTCAAGGTTCTTTTGCATACATTTACGGGGAAGTTAAACAAAATTATGGTAATATTATAATAACTGCAACTGATTATGAAGTTGTAAAAGATGAATTTACTACACCGCTACATTTTCAAAAGATAGTACCAGTATATGCCGCTACAGAAGGGCTAAAACAAAAATTTTTAAGAGAATTTATTAAAACTACATTAAATTCTTATAGCGATCTATATCCAGACTTATCCAAATTGATACCAGACTCTTATAGCAAACATACAATTAAAATCTCTGAAGCTATAAAAAAAATACATCATCCTCAATCAATGCAAGAAGCAGAATTTGCAAGGAAGGCTTTTGCTTTACAAGAATTTTTAGTTTTACAAACATCTCTTTTTATTTCAAGAAACAATCTCTTAAAAAACAATAAAGTTCAAAAATATAGTATAAAAAAAACTTTGTTATCTCCATTTAAAAACAATTTAAATTTTGAATTTACAAAAGATCAAAAAAAAGCTATAAACGATATTTTTTCCGATATGCAAAGCACAAAAACCATGAACAGAATGCTCATGGGAGATGTCGGTTCAGGCAAAACTATAGTTGCATTAAGCGCCATATTACTAGCTATAGAAAATGGATATCAAACAATGGTCATTGCCCCTACAGAAATATTAGCAGAACAGCATTACCTTACAATTGCTAACATAATAAAAGATTTAGGTGTTACAGTAGGTTTAGCAACATCTTCCTCATTAAACAAACAAGCAGATAGAGAATATTTTTTAGAAGGTCTTAAAAATGGACAAATACAAATTGCTGTAGGTACACATTCTTTAATAGAAGATACAATAGAATTTAAAAATTTGTCTTTAATAATTGTTGATGAACAACATCGTTTTGGAGTTATACAAAAACTTGCTGCCTTATACAAAGCGAAATCTCCAGATGTTTTAATAATGACTGCCACGCCAATACCAAGAGCACTAGCTATGACAATTTATGGAGAAATAGATATAACAACAATTAAACAGTTACCTAAGGGAAGAATGCCTATAAAAACTTTTTTAACTGATGAAATCGAAGCATACTCTAACATAATTAAAGAACTAAAAAAAGGTAATCAAGCATATATAGTGTATCCTATAATAGAAGAGTCAGACAAACTTACTTTAAAATCTGCGATACAAGATTTTGAAAAATTATCTAAAGGGTATTTTAAAGATTTCAAAGTTGGTCTTTTGCACGGGAAAATGAAACCTAAAGAAAAAAATTTAGTAATGCAAAAGTTTAAAAATAAAGAGTTTGATGTTTTAGTATCAACCACTGTTATAGAGGTTGGCATAGACGTTCCAGACTCTACTGTTATAGTGATCCAACACGCTGAAAGGTTTGGATTATCTGCACTACACCAATTACGAGGACGAGTTGGAAGAAGTGCAAAACAGTCGTATGCATATTTAATAAGCTCTTCAACTAGCCAAAAAGCTAATAAAAGACTTTCCATCATGACGTCCACAAATGATGGATTTCAAGTTGCTCAGGAAGATTTAAAAATGAGAGGTCCAGGAGAATTAATGGGAACAACACAGCACGGTTTTCCAACATTTAAAGCAGGAAACTTAGCAACAGATATTGATATAATTGAAATTAGTAAAGATATTGCCAAACATATTTTAAAAGAAGATCCTTATCTTCTAAAACAAAAAAACTTGCCACTTAAAAATCTTATCAACAAACATTTTTCCAGTAAAACAAAATTTATTAATGTTGGTTAGTAAGTTTACATCTAAAAATTATTTTTTAACACGTGATTTGATTTTACTCTTTTTAAAGTTAACTTTGTCACCAGTAAACCTTTGCGCAATTTTACGCGCTTCTTTGTGGGTAATAAGTCCCATTTTTTTTATAGTACTTTTAACAGTCTCTGTTATTTTCTTTGCTAACTCTTTTTTAGTTTCTTCAGCATGCTTGATTGCGTTATCAACAAATTTCTTGCCTTCTTTCTCTTCTATCTTGTTTTCTTTTACAAACTTTTTAGCGACTTTTTCAACCTTTTCTTTACCTTTTAATGCAAGTCCTACAGTGACATAAAACACTGATTTCAAGTTTGCCATTTTTACAATCCTCCCTTGAAAAAATGCCATCAAATGTAATCTGAAATTATATATTATTTACAAAATACTTTTTAAAATTATTTTGTAATAATTTTTTCTGTCACTTTAGCACCAGATTTTTTATCCGTACCAGTAAGAATTATATATTCTACTTTTGGTATAAAACTATCATTTGCAAAAACATATACTCTTGAAAGATAAGCATTTTTTTTATTAATTATAATTTCAGCTTTATATTTCCCACCAACACTTACAACTTTCATTGGTCTATCTGAAACTGCTTTTAAAGCTAAATCATAATAACCATCATCATTATATTTAATATTATATCCATAAGCTTTTTTTTCAAAAGCAGAAATTTCATCACGTTGTCCTTGTTCAGCATTCATAATCCAATAAGCATCCATTGGATTTTCTTTATCTATAGAACCATCTGGCAAAACTCTTACATCATACATCACAACATTACTATTTTTATTTCTTTCTATTCTAAAAAGATTCATATTTACGTCTTGTGCAAATAAAAGAATGTCAGCAAACAACAAAATTAAAAACAAAGTAAGAGCTTTTTTCATTTTCTATATCCCTTTTTATATTTTTTCATATTATACAAAATTATATTTTATTTTATTGACCATTAAACTAGTCTCATACACATTTATTATATTAACTTTCAAAAGCGATAAAAGAAAAAGAATGATAGACAAAAATCTTTTATCAATCTACAAGAGCAATCGCAAGTAAACATTTAATCAAATTAGCAAACTTGCAAAATAATAAGACAAAAAAGACTTATCTGTTTATTGCTCATAAGTCGCTCTTTGAGGTAACTCCGTTAAGATTCTAAACTAGATCAAGCCAGCATAGTTTTCTAGTCATTAAGCAACCGCTAATACGCTGCACAGACAGTCAAACTTGCCTCCACCTCCCCCTGACATATATTAGTTTTGTTGGTCCAGTTTAGTATCTTATCTACGTTACTAAGAGCAATCGCAATAAACATTTAATCAAATTAGCAAACTCGCAAAATGAAAAGACAAGAAAGACATAAGTGAATTTTGCTTCAAACAGTGCTAATTTGAAATATTAAATGTTTATTGCTCATAAGCTGCTCTTTGAGGTAACTCCGATAAGATTCTAAACTAGACCAAGCTAACTACTATGAGGTGGAGGGAAGTTTGCTAATTGTTTATTGTGATTGCTCTAGTAACGGAGTTAAGGTTCTAAACTAGATCAACCAAAAACTACTGAACTGATACAAAATTTGAGTGTCTGTGCGATTGCTCTGGTACCGTAGATATCTAGATTAACTTTAGTGGTTTAATAGTTCTCTATAACTAAAAGGACAAACTCATTTTATAAGCTATGATAACTTATTTGTCAGGAGTTAACGTATCTGCAAAAGCGCATTTTTTGTTTAGGTATATTAACCAAGTAAAAAGTCTAAACAATTCTACACTTCGTATTTTCACTTTTGTTAAATCTGAAGAACTAAATTCTTTTTATGATGATTTAAAGTGTTTTTTTAAAGATAGTATCGACATTTTTTTATTTCCGTATGACGATGTGCAAACAAGAATTGTCACTACAGAAAAAATAAAAATGTTAAATAATTTTATAGTGTGTGCAACTGATAATTCAATAAATATAAAAGTTTCTAATCCCAAAGACAATTTAGGCATTAAAATCACTGCAGGAAAATCGTATACTTTAAACGAACTTGTATTATCTTTATCTTTTTTTGGATATACAAGAACAAATTATGTAGAAGAAAAACTGCAGTTTGCAGTTAGAGGTGAAATTGTAGATGTATGGCCATTATCTTTGGATATGCCAGTGAGAATTGTTTTTGAGTACGATAATATTGAAACTTTAAGATGTTTTGATTTAGCTAGTCAACTTTCAAATATTACGTTAAAAGACGTTTGGATATTTCCTGTAAATATTTCTGCTTCCAGTTTTACTATCAAAGATTATTTCTTTTACAATAATAAAGAAAGTGAAACGATAATATATTTTGACTATGCAATTGATAAACAAGAAGAAAAAAAACTTAACAAATGTGATCTTCTTATTAATAGTCCGCTAAATGTGAAATCAAAATATATGGGGTATAAAAGTTTTACGGGCTTTCAAGGCGATACAATCTTTTTTGTGAAATTGCTGAAGGATTTCTTAAGTCAAAATGTTAAGATTAAAATTTATTGTGCCAACGATGGCCAAAGAGAGCGTATTGTAGATATTTTATATGATAGCAAGTTAAATTGTAAAAATATTGAATTTTTGTGCGGTAATTTGTCTGAAGGATTTTATTTAGACAGTTTAAAAACGCTGTTTGTTTCTAGCAGGCAAATGCTTTATAAAAAAAGGCCTATAAATTTTCCCAAAGTTAAAGAAGGTAGACGTTTAGAAGGGATTTGGGAAATATCGCAAGGGGACTATGTTGTACACGAAAAATACGGAATAGGGCGATACGTTGGACTAAAAACAATTTCAAGGCAAAATAGTGTTAGTGAGTATTTGTGTATAGAATATAAAAATTCAGACAAACTTTATGTCCCTCCTGAAGAGATAAAGACAGTAAAAAAGTATATTGGCATTGAAGGAGTTAAACCTAAATTGTACTCCATGGATACTCTTTCTTGGGAAAGAGTAAAATCTAGAGTACGTGAAGCTGTTGCAAAGTTTGCTCAAGAACTTTTACAGCTCTACGTGCAGAGAAGTTTAGTTAAAAGGCTACCTTTAGAAAAGCAAACAACTTGGGAAAAAGAACTAGAAGACTCTTTTCCATATGAGGAAACTCAAGGTCAATTAAAAGCTATAGAAGATATAAACAATGATTTTTCTAAAAGTTATCCCATGGAAAGGCTAATTTGTGGTGATGTTGGGTACGGGAAAACTGAAATTGCGCTACGCACAGCTTTTAAGGTGGTAACAAATGGTAAGCAAGTTGCTGTGCTTGTGCCTACAACAGTTTTAGCACAACAACATTACAATACTTTTTCTGATAGATTGTCTATTTTCCCAACACGCGTTGTTGTTTTAAGTAAGTTTCAGTCTAAGTACGCACAGAAAAAAACAATAGAAGACCTAAAAAAAGGTGCAATAGATATAGTTGTTGGTACTCATAGATTATTGCAGAAAGATGTAGACTTTAAAAATTTAGGGCTTTTAATAATAGATGAAGAGCATAAGTTTGGTGTAAAACAAAAAGAAAAAATTAAATCTTTAAAAAAACATATAGACATTTTGTTACTTTCAGCAACTCCAATTCCTCGAACATTGTCTTCTGCGTTGTCTGGATTTAGAGATTTGTCTTTAATAGAGACACCTCCATATGGACGGTTACCTATAGAGACAAACCTTGCATTATATGATGACAACTTAGTAAAAACTATTATTGAAGCTGAGTTATCAAGAAGTGGACAGTTTTTTTATGTTTATAATAAAGTTGAAACAATTTTAACAAAAGCGCGCACTATTGAAAAACTTATTTCTGGATTAAGACTTGGCGTTATTGATGGGCAGATGCGCACTAAAGACATAGAGAATGTAATGTGGAAATTTATAAATTTAAAATTAGATGGTTTGATTGCCACTACGATAATAGAGTCTGGACTTGATATCCCTTCAGTTAACACTATGATAATAGAAGAGGCGGAAAGTTTTGGTCTTTCACAGCTTTATCAGTTGAGGGGAAGAATTGGCAGAAATGGACAAAAGGCTTATTGTTACTTATTGTATAAGGATAAAATGTTAAGCGATGAAGCAACTAAAAGGCTTGAGGCCATGAAAGATTTTAGCGAGTTAGGTTCTGGGTTTAGGCTTGCGTTAAAGGATTTAGAAATTAGAGGTGCTGGTGGTATTTTGTCTAAAAGCCAGCACGGTTTTGTAAGAGATATAGGTTATGATATGTTTTCTAAGCTTTTAAAAGAGGAAGGCAGTAAACTTAAAGGAAATGAGGACATAGCAAAAACAGAAACACAAGAAAATACAGTTATAGATTTACAGATTAATGCGTTGATTCCTCAAGATTATATTGCTCAAGAGGATATAAGAATTTTATTTTATAGAAAACTTTCTGATGCAAGTAGTCAAGAAGCATTAGATGGTATAAAATTAGAACTTTTAGATCGTTTCGGAAAGATTCCACAAGAAACACAGATGTTATTAAATATAACCAATTTAAGACTTTTAGCTCAAAAAATAGGGATAGAAAGAATTTCTGAAGATATTAAGTATATATATATATACTTTTTTAAAACTTTAGATTTTTCTAATTTAGATATTACAAGGTTAATAAATGATTATTCAAATAAAATAGAGTTTGTTCCTGGTAAACATTATGTTTTTAAATTAATAAAAGATACATATAACGTAAATATAGTTGAATATATAAAAAACTTTTTAGTAGACTTACAGTCCAATATGTTTAGTGCAAAAAAATAGTTATTATTAGTCTTCTAATAGGAGGAGAAATGAATATTTCTAAGTTTACTGTTAAGTCTCAAGAAGCTTTAGCAGACGCTCAAAATATAGCTTTAGACTATGGAAATCAAGAGATAACTTCAGAACATTTATTGTATGCATTGGTTAAACAGCAAGATGGTATAGTCGGAGCGATAATTAAAAAAATTGCTGCTACTGGTCAAGAGACTATGTTATTAGCAAACATTTCTAACGAGTTAATTTCTGAACTCGAAAAGAAACCTAAAGTTTCAGGTGGTAATCTTTTTTTGTCTTCAGTTTTAAATAAAATTTTAAACAATTCAGAAAAGGTTGCTAAAAATTTGAAAGACGAGTTTGTTTCTACAGAACATATATTAATTTCAATTGCAGAAGAAGGTTCAGAAAAGTCTTCTAAGATATTAAAAAAATATGGTATTTCAAAAGATTCTATTTTGAAAGCTCTTGTAAGTATCAGAGGGGATCAGCGTGTTAGAGACCAAAATCCTGAAGATAAGTACCAAGCATTAGAAAAGTATGGGAAGGATTTAACTGATTTAGCCAAAAAAGGAAAGTTAGACCCGGTTATAGGTAGAGATGAAGAAATACGTAGATGTGTACAAGTTTTGTCAAGGAGGACAAAAAATAATCCTGTTATAATTGGGGATCCGGGAGTAGGAAAAACTGCAATAGTTGAAGGTCTTGCGCAAAGAATAGTTTCAGGTGATGTTCCAGAAAGTTTAAAACATAAGAAAATTATTGCTTTAGATTTAGGTTCATTAATAGCAGGCGCCAAATATAGAGGTGAGTTTGAAGATAGACTTAAAGCAGTTCTAAAGGAAATTGAGAGTGCAAACGGAGCTGTAATTTTATTTATAGACGAGCTACATACAATAGTGGGTGCAGGTGCTTCTGAAGGTGCAGTTGATGCAGCTAATATGTTAAAGCCAATGCTTGCTAGAGGAGAACTTCGTCTTGTTGGAGCTACGACTTTAGATGAGTATAGAAAATATATTGAAAAGGATGCTGCTTTAGAAAGGCGTTTTCAACCTGTTTTTGCAGGAGAGCCGTCTATCGATGATACAATAGCGATTTTAAGAGGAATAAAAGAAAAGTATGAAGTGCACCATGGTGTAAAAATAAAGGATTCTGCATTGGTGTCAGCTGCAACTTTAAGTGCACGATATATAACAGACAGACACTTGCCAGATAAAGCAATAGATTTAATTGATGAATCTGCAAGTAGGCTTAGGATAGAGATAGATTCTATGCCTACAGAGTTAGACTCTATTGAACGTAAAATAAGACAACTTGAAATAGAAAAACAAGCTGTAAAAAAAGAAACTGATCCTGGATCTAAAGAGCGGCTTTTAAATATTGAAAAAGAGATAGATGAGCTAAAACATGAAGCTGCCGATATGAAAGTTCATTGGGAAAAGGAAAAAGATTCTATTTCCCAAATAAGGCATCTTAAAGAAAAGATAGAAAACATAAAAATTGAAGAACAAAAAGCTGAAAGAAATGGTGAATTGAACTTAGTTGCAGAGATTCGTTATGGAAAAATTCCAAATATGCAAAAACAGCTTGAAGAGGAAAACAAGAAACTTCTTGAGCTTCAAAAAGAAAAAAAGATGTTAAAGGAAGAAGTTGATGAAGATGATATTGCTCAAGTTGTAAGTAAGTGGACAGGTGTCCCTGTTAGCCGTATGATGCAAAGCGAAGTTCAAAAGCTTCTTAAAATGGAAACTAACCTTCATAATAGAGTCATAGGGCAAGATGAAGCAATAGTTGCTATATCAAATGCTCTAAGGCGGTCACGTTCTGGTATTTCTGACCCAAATAAACCTATAGGCTCATTCTTGTTTTTGGGTCCTACTGGAGTTGGTAAAACAGAACTTGCAAAAGCTTTAGCGGAACTTTTGTTTGATGATGAAAAAAATATAGTAAGAATTGATATGTCTGAATACATGGAAAAACATAGCGTTTCGCGGCTCATAGGTGCGCCTCCTGGATATGTTGGTTTTGAAGAAGGTGGACAACTTACAGAAGCTGTAAGAAGGAGACCTTATTGTGTTGTCTTGTTTGATGAAATTGAGAAAGCAAACACGGAAGTTTTTAATATTATGCTTCAGCTGTTTGACGATGGTAGGCTTACAGATGGGCAAGGTACAACAGTTGATTTTAAAAATACTGTTGTAATTATGACTTCAAATATAGGTTCACAATATATTCAGCCTGGTAAAGATGATGAAGAGATTAAAATTAATATAAATCAACAATTGCGTGCTTTTTTTAGACCAGAATTTTTAAATAGGATTGATGAAATAATAATATTTAAAAACTTAAACTCTAATGAACTAAATAAAATTGTAGATATTCAAATTAAAACATTACAAGACCGTCTTTTGTTAAGAAAAATCAATATAAGGTTGTCAGACAAAGCAAAAGACTTTTTGTCTTTAAAAGGTTATGATCCTGCTTTTGGTGCAAGACCTTTAAAAAGAGCAATACAAAATTATTTATTAAACCCTCTTTCCTCAAAAATTATTTCAGGAGATTTTAAGGAAGGTGACACTGTAACAGTGGATGTGTCAAAAAGAGATAATGAAACTTTAGAATTTAAGAAAAACTCTGTAAATTAGTTAAAATTTTTATTTATTTGCTTTTTTATAACAATGTTTGACATATAGTAGTTTGTTTGGTCTAGTTTAGAACCTTATCTACGTTACTAAGAGCAATCGCAAGTAAACATTTAATCAATTTAGCAAACTCGCAAAATGAAAAGACAAGAAAGACATAAATGAATTTTGTTTTAGACAATGCATAGGGTCTCTCTAAAAACCTTAACGCATATCCTTACTATGCCTTTTTCTACACTGCTGCGTTAAAAAACTTGTGTTTATGACACAATAAACCCTGCGTTTTTTGCCTTGCATTGTCAAAAAATTCACAGCAATTATAGGCATTAGGGTTTTTAGAGAGACCCCTTTTGAACTATTAAATGTTTATTGCTCATAGAATGCTCTTAGAGGTAACTCCGTTAAGGTTCTAAACTAGATCAATATCCACTGACACAGAAATAGTTTGTTTGGTCCAGTTTAGAATCTTAACTATGTTACTAGAGCAATCGCAACAAACATTTAATCAAATTAGCAAACTCGCAAAATGAAAGGACAAGAAAGACTTAAATGAATTTTGCTTCAGACACTGCTAATTTGCAATATTAAATGTTTGTTGCTCATAAGCTGCTTTTTTAGGTAACTATGATAAGGTTCTAAACTAGACCAAACTAACTATTTCTGTTTCAAGTAATACTGTTTAATATCAGTGTGGAGTGTTTGCCCAAATGGTCAAGTCAGGCATTAGATTAGCAGGAATGTATGTAGAGATCTGCTGATAGGTTAAAATTATGTGTTTGTCATGCCTGTCAATAATTTCTATTGGCAATATTGCATTTCCTTTATTGTCAACAAGTACTAACATTTCTGCACCATCTAGCATGGCATCTATAATAAACCTCTATTAAACCAACTTACATTGACGATATTTGTAGAAAAATTATTTCTGTAATATAGAAAAATCTATAAACCCAGAAAAAATATTTTTTATGTACATTAAAAGAGAAATTCTGTTAAGTTTAATATTTTCTTCATTTACCATAATCATAACTTTATCAAAAAAAGAATCAATGCTTGTTTTTAGTTCTAAGACTGTGTCAAATATTTTATCGTAATCATTATTTGTTGTGTATTTTTCAATTAGATCTTTTGAAAATGTGGCTTTTTCAAAGAGATTTTTTTCTGAGTCTTCAGTAAGTAAAGATTTGTCTACTGTGCTTTTAATGTTTATGTTTTGTTTTTTTGCTTGATTTAAAATATTGTTTATTCTTTTAAACACGCCAGCAACAGAAATAAAATCCCCTTTTTGTTTTGCTTTTTGTAAAGATAAAAGTTTTAATTTTAATGAAGCAAGTTTTTTAATTCCATATATTTTTGATTCATTTATAACAGCTTTAATTTCGGAAGAATCAAATCCTTCAGTTTCAATAAGACTTTCTATTCTTTGCCATAGAAAGTTTGTTAATTTATCTTGAAGGTTTGTTGATGCTATGTTATTTTTTATATGATCTGGGATAAACTCAAAAACATGCTTTATTACTTGCGATAAATCTTCCCATGGTACTATTTCTATAGCTATCCTTATAAAACCTATGGCTGTTCTTCTAAGACCGTAAGGGTCTGCTGAGCCTGACGGTTCTAAACCTATAGAAAAATTTGTTGCTAAAGTATCTATTTTGTCTGCCATAGATATTATAGAAGCTAGTTTAGATGTTGGTAAAGTTCCGGAAGAAGTTAATGGAAAGTAGTGCTCTTGTAATGCTTGTGCAACTTCTAAACTTTCTTTAAGTTTTAAAGCATAAATTTTGCCCATTATACCTTGCAGTTGGGGATATTCAAAAACCATTTCACTTACTAAGTCTGCTTTGGACAACATTGCAGCTTTTTCTATTAAGACATTGTCTACATTTAAATTGAATTCTTTGTTCAAGAACAAGGCAATTTGTTTTATACGTAAAACCTTTTCGTAAACAGTTCCTATTTCTTTATGAAACATA
This sequence comes from Candidatus Endomicrobiellum incisitermitis, assembly GCA_031275795.1. GTDB lineage: Bacteria > Elusimicrobiota > Endomicrobiia > Endomicrobiales > Endomicrobiaceae > Endomicrobiellum > Endomicrobiellum incisitermitis. The sequence goes on along the minus strand of JAISOG010000039.1, from coordinate 45,509 downwards.
ACACCTTTTAACTTTTCAATATTATTTTCTAAACCATTTTTTAAGTCATTGTTATAAAAAAATTCTGCATCAGCAAGTCTTGCTGAGACAACTTTTTGATAACCTTCTTTAACTATGTCTTGATATCTTGAAATACCATTTTTTATTCCTATAAAATGGTTTGAAAAATTTCCACTTTTGTCATTTACAGCAAAACACTTTTGACTTTTTCTCATACATACTGTTAAAACTTCTTTAGGAAGGTTAAGGTACTTATTATCAAAAGAACAACAAATTGCACTAGGATACTCCACAAGATAATTTACTTCGTTAATAAGTGCTTGGTCAGGTAATATGTTGCCTATATTGTTAATGGAAGATTTAATGGAACTTTCTAGTTCTTTTCTTCTTTCATCTTGATTTACTATTACAGATTTGTTTTTTAATATAGATAGATAGTTTTCAGGTAAATCTATTTTTATTTTTCTGTTATCGTAAGAATGAAGGCCTATTGTCCAATTAGAAGATGTAACATCTGCAATTTTGAAGTTAATTATATTTTTGCCAAATAAAGCAACTATGTTTCTTATAGGTCTAGCAAATTTAAAGCCACTTTCCTCCCAAGTCATACTTTTAGGGAAGCTTATACTTTTTATAATTTCAGGGAAAATTGTTTTTAAAAGTTTTTGTGTTTTTTTACCTTTAATTTTTTTTGTAAAACAGAGATATTCACCTTTTTCAGTGACTTTTGTTTGCAGTTTTTCTACTGTAGTATCATTTTTTGTGGCAAATCCTAACGCTGCTTTTGTAAAATTGCCGATACTATCTTTTGCAGCTTTTATAGAAGGTCCTAAAAGTTCTTCAGTTATGTCGTTACTTTTTTCATGAAGATCCTCAATAATTAGCACAAGTCTCCTAGGGGTAGCGTAAGTTTTTATGTCGTTAAAATTTAAACCATAATTTGTAAGAGTTGCGGTTGCAGACTGTTTAATTTGGTCTAAAGCATGGTCAATATAAGACGTAGGAATTTCTTCTACGCCTATTTCAAGCAATGCGGTTTGAATATTTGCCATGCTCATTATATGCTCCGATTTACATGTTATTTAGATATTGTTTGTATATATTTTTCAGCAACTATTTTTGCAATTGTTCTTACTCTTAAAATGTATCCAACTCTTTCAGATACAGAAATCGCTCCTCTAGCGTCTAACAAATTGAACAAATGAGAACATTTTATTACAGCATCATAAGCAGGCAGTGGCAAATTTTTTTGGCTAAGTTTCTGTGCTTCTTTTTCCCAATCTGCAAAATGTTGCTTTAATATATTAGTGTCAGCATGTTCAAAATTGTAACAAGACCATTCTACTTCATCTTTCTTATGTATGTCTCCATATGTTAACTCATCATTCCATTGTAAGTCGTAAACACTATCTTTTTTTTGTACATACATTGCCAAACGTTCAATACCGTAGGTGATTTCAGCTGATATTGGGTTTAGTGGTATACCTCCAACTTGCTGAAAATATGTAAATTGTGTAGCTTCCATGCCATCAATCCATACTTCCCATCCAAGTCCCCAAGCACCAAGCGTGGGTGACTCCCAATCATCTTCGACAAATCTTATATCATGTTTTTTAGGGTCTAGACCTATAGTTTTTAAACTTTTCAAATAAATTGTTTGTATATCTTTAGGAGCAGGTTTCATAAGTACTTGGAATTGATAATAATGTTGTAACCTGTTTGGGTTTTCTCCATACCTGCCGTCAGTTGGCCTTCTTGAAGGTTCTACATAAGCTACATTCCAAGGCTTTGGTCCTAGAACGTGCAAGAAAGTAGCAGGATTAAATGTTCCAGCACCTTTTTCTAAATCGTAAGGTTGCCACATCAAACAACCTTGTTTTGTCCAAAATTGTTGTAGTTTAAAAATAATTTCTTGAAAATTCACGTAGTCCTCTAACTTACCATGCAATAAATTTGAAAACATATTTTAACAAAAAATTATGTGTACGTACAAATTGTTCAAGAGCATAAATTTAAAATGTTTTACATTGTTTTATAGATTAATCCACAAAAACTACGAAAAGAAAAGATGAAACAATTTTTTTGGCAGCATATAATTTTAATTAGTTTAGCTTTTTTGTAGTGTTGTTAAAACCTTGTATTTTGCAAGAAGTTATGATAGACTCTAACAATTATAAATTTGTGTGTTTGAAGTAAAACGATATAGTATGATTTAATTTTTGATGTGTAAAATAGTAAATTTACTTCGAAGATATAAACATGATTGTCTCTACCATGTAAGACAGCAGGACTTAGTAGAAACCAAAGAGAGTCAGCAAGAGCTTTAGATGTGTTGTCCCAAGATGATACTTACCCTGATTTAATAAAAATAATAGACATAAAATGATTTAAATGATGGAAGTCCTTTAGGAGTTATAAATACCAAAGAAGCGTTAACTAAAGTTGAGGGGACATTTTTTAGCAAATGTTATAAGAAGTGGTTTAGACGGTAACGATAAAAGAAATGTTTGTAATAGAATATCAAGTTATGAATTAATAATCCGAAATATAAAGAGGACTAAATATGAAAACGTTTGTTTTAGACACCAATGTTTTGTTGTATGATCCAGATGCTATGTTTGCTTTTGATGATAACAAAGTTGTTGTTCCAATGACTGTTATTGAAGAACTAGATTCTTTTAAGAAGTTAAATGATGAAAGAGGCCGGAGTGCTAGGCTTATATCTAGAAAACTTGATTCTTTAAGAGTAAATGGCAAATTGTCTGATGGTGTAAAAATTAAGAAAGGTGGTGTTATCAAGATAGAGATGAACCATCGTGAGATAGATTTACCTTCAGATTTTACAATTCAAAAGGCTGACAATCAAATATTGCAAATAGCCTTGAGTTTGAAACAAAAAGGTGAAAATGTATTCTTTATAACAAAAGATGTTAATTTAAGAATTAAATCTGAAATTTTAGGTATACCGGCACAGAACTATGAAACTTCTAAAATAAAAATAGACGAGCTTTACACAGGCTGGAGAGAAATAAAAGTTAGTGCTGATAAAATAGATAGTTTCTATAAAGATGAAAGTTTATATTTAGGCGAGGAATTTTATCCTAATGAGTTTATTGTTTTAAAAGATAAGGCTGGTTCTTCAAAAAGCGCTTTAACGAAGTATTCAAAGAAAGATAAAGTCTTATACCAAATTTTTCATCAAAAATCTATGCCCTGGGGACTAAAGCCACTAAATACAGAACAGAAGTTTGCTATAGAGCTGTTACTGTGTAATGAAATTAAACTAGTAACGTTAATAGGTTTGCCTGGCGCTGGAAAAACAATTCTTGCTCTTGCTTGTGGATTACAAAAAGTTGTAGAAGAAAAACTTTTTAGGAAACTTTATATAGCTAGACCTATAATCCCTATGGGACGTGATATTGGATTTTTGCCTGGTTCAAAAGAAGAAAAACTGGGAGCGTGGATGGGTGCGATAAACGATAATTTAGAATTTCTTATGGACAAGGGTCAATCTGATGCAAAAAGAGACGAAAAAATTGACTATCTTTTTAGTACAGGGCAAATAGAGATTGATTCTTTAACTTATATAAGAGGTCGTTCTTTACCACAACAGTATATTATTATTGATGATGCTCAAAATTTGACTCCTCACGAAATTAAGACAATTACTTCTCGTGCTGGGCATGGTACTAAGATAGTTTTAACTGGAGATCCTTATCAAATAGATAATCCATACCTTGACGCATCTTCAAATGGTCTTAGCTATTTAGTAGAAAGGTTTAAAGGTCAAGAACTTTTTGGGCATATAACTTTTTCAAAAAGTGAAAGGAGCGCTTTGGCTGCTTTGTCTTCAGAGCTATTGTAGTAGATATAAATGAACCAAGATCATAAGTTTATAGATATGCATATTCATACAAATTATTCCGACGGTGCTTTTTCACCAACAGAAGTTATCGAGTATGCTAGCAAGGTGGAATTGTTAGCTATAAGTATAACAGATCATGATTGTGTGAGTGGAATTGATGAAGCTTTAAGTGTCGCTAAAAAGAATAATATTGAAGTTATACCCGGTATAGAACTTTCTTGTCAGGTTGAGAATTGCCTGCAAAAAATGGAAATGCATATTTTAGGGTACTTCATAGATTATAAATCTAAAAAACTTCAAAATATTTTGTCAACTTTTAAGCAAACACGTTATGCTAGAGCGTTGACAATATTAGATAAATTAAAAGAGCATAATATTGTTTTTAAAGATAAAATTTTTATACAAAATGCACAAAATCAGTCCATAGGAAGACTTCACTTTGCTAAAGCTTTAGTTATGGAAGGTTTTGTTGGTAGTGTTCAGGAGGCTTTTCAAAGGTATTTGTCATATGACAAACCTGCCTATGTCCCTAAACATTATATGAGTCCTATAGAAGCAATAGAACTTATTTTAAGTGTTGGCGGGCTGCCTGTTATGGCGCATCCTTACTATATGCATTATAATGATAAAGATATGTTAAAAAACCTTGTTGATAACGGACTTGCTGGAATAGAAGTTTGGCATGTAAAACATACAGATGGTTTAGTGAAGAAATTGTTAGCATTAGCAAGAGAATTTAATCTTATTGTAACTGGTGGGTCCGATTGTCATGGGCCATTTAAGAAAGATATTCCCACTATGGGGAGAATAAAAGTGCCTTATTATGTCTTAGATGAATTGAAAGTGGCAAATCAAAAACAGTCAAACAAGTTAATGATATAATGGAATATATAAATAAAACGGTTTTTATAAATTATTTAAGTTGTCCTACTCTTGCTTGGCTTATCAAAAGAAATAAAATCCCAAAACTTACAGGTTTAAATAACGATTTCCTGGTATATGAAGGCAAAATTATTCGCCAAAAAGCATGCCAACTTTTTAATGATGCTGTTGTTGTACAAAAAAAAGTTGGAGATGAAGATGTGTTTTTACAGACAAAAAAGTTGGTTGCAGACTCTAATATATATACAGTTTGTAATGCTTGCTTTGTTCAAGACGGATATTATGTAAAAGCAGATATATTAAAAAGAATTGACAAAAATTCATGGCACTTGTTTGAAGTAAAGTCTGGTAGCAAGTCTAAGGTAAAATACACAAACGATGTAGCTTTTAGTGCGATGGTTTTATCAAAAGCAAATATAAATGTGTCTAAGTACAGTGTGTTATATTTGTCGAATACTTATCGTTTAGGTATGCAAATAGATAGTCTTTTTAAAGAAATAGATTCTACTGAAAAAGTGAATCTTAGATTCTTGGAATTTTTTTCTATTTCAGATCAAGTGTTAAAAGATGTAAATTCTGAAAATATGCCAAAGCCATACTTAAAAAGAAGATGTAAAAATTGCCCAGTTTTTGATATATGTATGGGTAAAAATGTTAAGAATCATATTTTTGATTTACCAAGATTGTCTATCTCTGCTTTGGAGGAATTAATAGCACTTAAAGTAGACACGATTGATAAAGTTCCAGATGATTTTGAACTTACACAAATGCAACAGATAGTTAAAAATAGTGTTTTAACTAATACAACTTATGTTTCTGATACTTTACAAGATGAGCTAAGTAATATAAAACCACCTTATTATTATCTTGATTTTGAATCTGTTACTACAATAATGCCCTTATATCCTGACATTGCTCCGCACACTCAACTATTAACACAGTTTTCTTTGGATGAAACTGACAATGTAGGAAATGTATTAAATCATTACGAATATATTGCAGACTATACAAAAGATTGTCGTAGAGAACTTGCAATCCAACTTATTAAGTGTTTAAAACAAGATGGTAGTATTATAACTTATTCAAACTCAGAACGCATATCTATATTAAAGCTCGCTAGCTTGTTTGAAGATTTAAGTGACAGTTTAAGCAAAATAGCTGATCGAATAGTTGATTTAGAGCTGATTTTAAAGAAAAATTATTATGATGTAAATTTTCATGGACGAAGTTCAATAAAAAAAGTTTTACCTGTGTTAGTACCAAAAGAAACTTACTTGGATTTAGAAATAGGTGATGGTGGTGATGCTGCAGCTTCTTTTGCTTTTATGGCTATGGGAATGTATGATCAAAAACAGATAGAGCAAACAAAAATGAATTTATTGAAATATTGTGCAAAAGATACTGCTGCTATGATTTATATACATCAGTTTTTAATTAATATTTCTAAAAATAAATGTAGTTTAAGTTAACACATAATGAGGTAATTAGTTTATTATCTTACCTACGTTACAAGAGTGATCCGCTAAGGTAGCAATCACAACAAACATTTAAACAAATTAGCAAACTCGCAAAATGAAAAGACAAGAAAGACTTAAATGAATTTTGCTTCAAACACGCTAATTTGAAATATTAAATGTTTGTTGCTCATAAGCCGCTATTTAAGGTAATTACGCCAAGGTATTAAAGTAAGTTTATAAAAATTTAATGTATAAATATGCTATAAGCTCGTTTATATTAAAATGACAAAATATATTAAAAATTATATAATTAAAGTCAGAATGTTTTTAATGAGGTTATATGTATAAAAGTTTGCTTGAAAAAATTAATTCTAAAAATGCAAAAATTGGTGTTATAGGTCAGGGGTATGTAGGTCTTCCTTTATCTTGTCAGCTTGCAAAACAAGGGTTTAGTGTTGCAGGTTTTGAAGTGGACGAGTCTAAAGTTAAGATGATAAATAGTGGAAAATCGTATATTGGTGATGTAAGTTCTAAAGATTTAAAAGAGTTGGTTGATACTAAAAAGCTTTCTGCTGACACAAATTTTAAAAACCTTTCACATATGGATGTTTTAATTATTTGTGTACCAACACCTCTTAGGAAATCTAAAGATCCGGATGTCTCTTGTGTGCTTGAGGCAGCAAAGAATGTTAGAAAAACTTTAAAAAAAGGCCAACTTATTATATTAGAGTCTACAACTTATCCTGGTACTACAGAAGAGTTGGTGCTTCCAGTATTAGAAGAAACAGGGTTAGTTGTGGGAAAAGATTTCTTTTTAGCTTTTAGTCCAGAAAGAATAGATCCAGCAAATAAAAAGTTTGGTATAAAAAATACCCCAAAAGTTGTTGGTGGTATGTGTGCAAAGTGTGCTGGCCTTGCTTTGGCAGTGTATTCTTCTTTTACGGAAGTTTATAAAGTTTCGTCAACTCAAGCTGCAGAAATGGTAAAACTTTTAGAAAACACTTTTAGAGCAGTAAATATTGCTTTGGTTAATGAAGTTGCTTTAATGTGTGACAAGTTGAATCTTAATGTTTGGGAAATTATAGATGCAGCGTCAACAAAACCGTTTGGATTTATGCCTTTTTATCCTGGGCCTGGAATAGGTGGTCATTGTATACCTTTAGATCCACACTATTTGTCCTGGAAACTTAAAACAGTAAACTTTTATTCAAGGTTTATAGATTTGGCTGGAGATTTAAATGCTAAAATGCCAGGCTATGTTGTCTCAAAATTGCAAGATGCGCTAAATGCAAGGTCTAAAGCTTTAAAAAATGCGAAGATTTTAATTTTGGGTGTAGCTTATAAAAAAGATGTGTCTGATGGTAGAGAATCACCAGCAATAGATGTTATAAATATATTGATTGAAAAAATGGCAAACGTTTTTTATTATGATGCACATGTGCCTGTTGTAAAAAATTGTGTGTATAGTAAAATTTTGAGTTCATTAAGTAATCTTAACAATTTAAATAAATTTGATGCTGTCGTGGTAGTTACAGACCATTCAGATGTAGATTATAAAAAAGTTTTAAAAGATGCTAAAGTTATTGTAGATACAAGAAATGTTTTTAAAAATGTTAAGTCAAGTAAAATTGTAAGAATATAATCAATTTGTATAAATGATTAGTATAAAACAAATCTGGAAATAAGTAGTTTCAATGTCTAAAATTTTTTTAAGGATAGAGTTTTTAATAACTCCGGAGGAAGTATGGTAAAAGATGAAAAACTTAAAGCTTTGGATTTGGCGTTATCTCAAATTGAAAAAGATTTTGGCAAAGAAGCAATTATGAGGCTTGGTGAAAAACATGCAAAAGATAATGTAGATTCTATATCTACTGGCGCACTTCCTCTGGACATTGCTATAGGTATTGGTGGTATCCCTAGAGGGAGAATCATTGAAATTTATGGGCCAGAATCTTCTGGTAAAACTACTCTTGCTTTATGTATGGTAGCGCAAAGTCAAAAACTTGGCGGAATAGCAGCATATATAGACGCTGAGCATGCAATGGACCCAGAATATGCAAAAAAGATAGGTGTGGATATAGAAAATTTGTTAATATCTCAACCAGATTCAGGTGAGCAAGGACTTGAAATTGCAGATAAACTTATACGTTCTGGAGCTGTTGATATAATAGTTGTAGACTCAGTAGCGGCACTTGTCCCCAAAGCTGAAATTGAAGGTGAAATGGGAGATTCTTTTGTAGGACTTCAAGCTAGACTTATGAGTCAAGCTTTAAGGAAACTTACTTCTAATATTTCAAAATCAAAAACCTCTATTGTATTTATAAATCAATTAAGGCAGAAGATAGGAGTTATGTGGGGAAGTCCAGAGACAACTCCTGGTGGTCTTGCTTTGAAGTTCTATTCTTCTGTAAGACTTGATATTAGAAGAATTGAGTCTGTCAAAAAAGGTGACGAAGTTTTGGGTAACAGGGTGAGAGTAAAAGTTGTTAAAAATAAACTAGCAGCTCCATTTAAACAAGCGGAATTTGAAATAATTTTTGGACAGGGTGTAGATAAGTTTGGCTATTTAATAGATATGGGTGTAAATGATGGCATAATAGAAAAAGCAGGTGCTTTTTTTAGTTATAAAGGTGAGAAACTTGGACAGGGTAGAGAAAATGTAAAAGCATTTTTAGTTGAAAATCCTGCTATAGCAGAAGAAATAGAAACAAAAATAAGAGAAAAAGCTTTTGGTTTAGAAAAAAATGAAGAAAATAAATCAGAATCTTCTGTTTCAAAAGAAAAGAGTTCTAAAAACTCAAAAAAAAGAGAATAAGTAATGATTGTAAGTTATGGTCCGGATAATAAACAACTTCTAAAAGAGTCTGATTTACACATATCTAATTTAAGTAGAAAACTTTTAAGGAAGAAAGTGCGTATTTCTTTTAGACGAAGTTTAAAAGACTTTTTTAAAAGTTTGCCCGGATCTTTAAAGTTTGTCTTAAAAAAGAATAATAAGACAAAGATATATATTGCACTTGTGCTTGCAGGTGGTATGGGTGATGTTTTAAGGCAGAAAGACGCTTTTTGTGCTATTTTAGAGGTGTTCCCTTCCGCTGTGGTTGATGTTTATGGTAAAACTTACAAGTTATTTTTTAAAGATATAAAAAATGTAAGATTTTTTTTCAATAAATATTTTATAGGTTTTTCTAGAAAAAGATATGACATAGTTTTAGACTATTTTTCTAGTGACAATATTACAAGTGGTATTTGTGATTTAGCTGTTAATTCCTTAAGGACTGATAGTTTAAAAAGTTTTAAAGCAGATTTTGAATATTTGAAAACTCAGTACCCTTATTGTTTTAAATTTGAAACTCAGTATTTTTTTCAAAAGAAAGCCGTAGAAAACAAATTAAAATTTAACAATGTAGTTAAACTGACTGCAGGGATTAAAAATTTTACAAAAATTGCGTTGCCAGTAAATTTTAAAGAGCAAGATATTTTAAAGTTTGGATTAAGTAAACAATGTAAATATATAACTTTTCAACATGGGTGGGGAAACAAAGGTTATATTCCAAATAAAATGTATATGTCCACACATCTTTGGGCGACAAAAAATTGGGAAGAATTGCTTAAAGAAATAAAAAGAATGTTCCCTGAATATAAAATAGTTCAAGTAGGTTTGGCAAGTGTGCATGTTCTATGTGCAGACATAAACTTAGTAGGCAAAACTTCTTTTGATGAGCTTTGCTCTGTTATTAAGTACTCGTCATTGCATATAGATACTGATTGTGGTTGTGTTCATATTGCTCGAGCTGTTAATACTAGATGTGTAGTGCTTTTTGGTCCTTCAAATGCGGAATATGTTGGATATGAAGATAATATAAATATTGTTGCTAATTCGTGTCGCAACTGTTTTGTGATAGAAAAGTGGTATGAAAAGTGTGTTAGAGGTTTTAAGGATCCAATATGTATGAAATCGATATTGCCAAATTTTGTTGCAAACACCATAAAAGAAAATTTAAGGGATAGCATATGAAAGTTCTTGTTACAGGAGGGGCAGGTTTTATAGGTTCTAATATTGTGGACGCTTTAGTTGAAAAGAAGAATTCAGTGGTGGTTATTGACAATTTATCTTCAGGGAAAAAGGAAAATGTCAATAAACAAGCTAAATTTTACAAAGTTGATATTTGCGATCAGAAAAAAGTGTTAGAGATATTTAAACAAGAAAGACCACAAATTGTAATACACCATGCTGCGCAAATTGATGTTAGAAAGTCTCTAGCAGATCCAGTTTTTGATGTAAATGTGAATATTATAGGTTCAATTAATATTCTTAGTGCATGTGTACAAACAAAAGTTAAAAAAATTATTTTTGCTTCTTCGGGGGGTACAATTTATGGTGAATCTAAAACTATAGCTCCTAAAGAAGATTCGATGCCAAATCCACTTTCTCCGTATGGAATTGCAAAAAATTCAGTGGAAAACTATATAAAATTCTATTCTGAGATTTATGGTTTAGAATATACAATTTTAAGATATGGTAATGTTTTTGGACCAAGGCAAGATCCTTACGGAGAAGCAGGTGTAGTTGCTATATTTGCTCAAAGAATGCTTAAAAATGAAAATATTATGGTTTTTGGAGACGGTAAACAGATGAGAGATTATGTTTATGTTTGGGATGTTGTAGATGCAAATATTAAGTCTTTAACAAAAGGGAAAAATGAAGTTATAAATATAGGGATGGCTAAGGCTATCTCTGTAAATAAGCTTGTAGAAGTTATGAGCAAAGTTAGTGGATATAAGAAGAGAGCTATATATAAACCTAGAAGAGACGGAGAGTTATTTAAAAGTTTTTTAAGTATAAACAAAGCAAAAAAAGTTTTAGGATGGAGTCCAAAGATAACTTTAGATAGAGGTATAAAAATTACTTTGGAATACTTTAAAAAGAGGCTTAAGTAAATGAAAGCTTTTGTTCTAGCTGCTGGAATTGGTACAAGACTTAAACCTCTTACCACAGATCTACCTAAGCCAATGGTACCTATTTTGGATAAGCCGGTTTTGTATTATACATTTTCTAACCTTTTGAAATATGGTTTTGATAACGCTTGTATAAATGTACATTATCGAAGTGAAATTATAACAAACTATTTTAAAAATAATGAACTTGGTATAAATTTAAAGTTTTCTCATGAACAAAAACTTTTAGGGACAGCAGGAGCAATAAAAAAGAACGAATCTTTTTTTGATGATACTTTTGTTGTTATGTCAGGGGATGGTCTAACTGATATTAACCTTGAAAAAACTTTAGAATTTCATAAGAAAAGAAAATCTATTGCAACTATAGTTTTAAAAAAAATAAATTTAAGATTTGAATATGGTATAGCTGTAAGAGAGGAAAGCGGGCAAATTAAATCTTTTGTAGAAAAACCATTGTGGAGTGATGTGTTTAATGATGAAGTAAATACTGGTATGTATATATTGGAACCTAAAATTTTTAATTTTATTCCCAAGGATGAGTTTTTTGATTTTAGTAAAGATTTGTTTCCACTTTTAATGCAAAAAGGAGAAAAAATATATGGATACTTGATGGATGAGTATTGGACAGATATTGGTAACATCTTTGAATACAAAAAGGGTATTTTTGATATTTTGGATGGAAAAGTTAAATTAGATTTAGATATGTTAAATAATTTAAATAATAAATATATATCTAGTAGTGCTAAAATTGATAAAACTGTTAAGATACAAGGACCTTGTTATATAGGAGATAATGTTATAATAAAGAAAGGAGCACATATAAAACCCTATAGCGTTATAGCAAACCATAGTAAAATAGATGAAAATAGTTTAATAGAAAAATCTATAATTTGGGAAAATGCAAAAGTTGGCAAAAATGTAAAGTTAATAAATACAATTGTTGGAAATAATATATCAGTTGATAATCAAATAACATTGTTTGATTCTATAATAATGGAAGAAAAAACAATATAGATATGGTTTTAGATGAGGCCAGATTTAAATTTTTACTAAAAAATATTTTTACTAAAAGAGAGTTTACTTATGTCTAGTCAAAGCGGATATTTTTTTACGTCTGAATCTGTTACAGAAGGACATCCAGACAAAGTATGTGATATAGTTTCAGATACTATTTTAGATGCTATTTTGGAACAAGATCCAAAAGCTAGAGTAGCATGTGAAACTTTTATATCTAAAGGTCTTATTATTGTTGGTGGGGAAATTACAACTACAGCAAAGATAAACACTAGAGAAACTATTAAAAAGGCTATAAAAAAAATAGGGTATGATAAACCCTCGCTTGGTTTTGATTATAATACTTGTGCAATAATGGATACAATAAATACACAGTCTCCTGATATTGCTATGGGTGTTGACGATGGTGGTGCAGGTGATCAAGGTCTAATGATTGGGTTTGCTTGTAAAGAAACCCCAGAACTTATGCCCATTCCTATAACTTTAGCACACAAACTTTCTATGCAGCTTACGCAAGTAAGAAAAAAAAATATTTTACCTTATTTAGGGCCAGATGGAAAAACTCAAGTTACTGTAGAGTACGTCAATTGGAAACCTAAAAAGATAAGTGCTGTTGTTTTGTCCACGCAACATACGGAAATGATCTTGGATAAGACTGGTAATCATATAACAGAAAAATCGAAAAAAGAAATTTTTGATACGGTAATAGAACCAATCTTAGGAAAGTTGGTTGATAAGGGTACAAAAATTTACATAAACCCTACTGGCAAATTTATTATTGGAGGACCTGCAGCTGATACGGGGCTTACTGGAAGGAAAATTATAGTGGATACGTATGGTGCAATGGCAGCACATGGAGGTGGAGCATTTTCTGGTAAAGATTCTACAAAGGTTGACAGAAGTGCTTGTTATATGGCAAGACATATAGCAAAAAATATAGTTGCAGCAGGTTTTGCGCAAAAGTGTACAGTGCAGCTTGCTTATGCTATAGGTGTAAAGGATCCTGTATCAGTTATGGTAGATACACATGCTAGTGGTAAAGTACCAGGGTTTAAATTGGAATCTATTGTTAAGAAAGTTTTTCCTCTTACTCCAAAAGGTATTACGGATTATTTACAACTTCGTAAGCCTATTTTTGCTAAAACAGCTGCTTATGGACATTTTGGTAGAAAAGAGTTTACTTGGGAAAATTTAAATAAAGTTGAAGAGCTTCATAAATGTTTGAGACAATAAAGTAAGCTAAGTATAAAATCTGAAGCTTATTATATAAAAAAGCCACTTTAAATTTGTTTTACGAATGTAAAATAAATACTTTAATTACAGTAAGCAGGATTTAAATATTAAAAAATTAAGGTCATAAAGTTAATGAGTTGGTATATAAAAAAAAAATTAAAATCATTACGTAGATATATTGCAAAAAAAATTTTAGATAAAAAAAATAGAAAATTTAATATTTTTGACGTTAATAACATTAAATCAATTCTGTTTTTTAGAGATGACGATAAAATTGGTGATATGGTAGTTTCTACACTAATTTTTAGAGAGATCAAAAAACATTATCCTGATGTTAAAATTATAGTTTTGTGTGGTAAAAATAACGCTAAAATTTTAAAATATAATAAAAATGTTGACTCGGTTTATGTAACAAGTGGTAACTTTTTTAAAGATTTGCCAATTTATATTAAGTTGAGAAAACAACACATTTCTTTAGGTGTAGATTTTTATACGTTTGGACTTTGCTTTATACCATTACTTATTTTACGTATTATTGCTGTTAATACCTTAATAGGTTTTTATAAAAGTTTATATAATATTTACGATATATCAATAGATAAAGATTTTTTTAATGAGCATATTTCAAAACGTTATAAATATGTTTTAAATATATTAAAAATTAATAAACCAAATTTAAGTTATGATGTTTTTACTAGTAATAAAGAAGATAGTATAGCTGTTAAGTTGTTAGAAAAATCTAATTCAAAGTACAACATAGTTTTAAATCCCTTTGCAGCAAGTAAGCATAGAAGTTTTTCATTTAGTAAATTGCAATCTTTAATCTCTCTTTTAGAAAAACAATTTAATTGTAGTATTTTTGTAATAGGTCATAAAAATAATAAGTTATATTCTTTAGAAAATGATAGGACTTTTATTTGTTTATTTGATGACATTTTAGAGACTGCAAGTTTAATAAAATATTCTGATATTATTATTACTCCAGACACATCTATAGTACATATAGCGTCTGCTTTTAATAAGAAAACAGTAGCTTTGTATTTAGACTATTCAAAAGTATCTGAAAAAATAAATATAATTTGGGCACCTAATAACAAAAATGCTATTAGTGTATCTTTAGATACTAGAAATGGTTTAAAAGATGATGTAAAAAATATACCTGATGTCGATATTATAAGTGCAGTAGAAAAACTTTTATAGAGGCTTTTATGAAGTTAATGATTGCAATTCCTGTTTATAATAGAAAAAAGTATCTTAATATAATGCTTAAATCTCTAAAAGAGTGCGATCATATTAACAAAACTTTTGTTAAAGTATTTAATGATTGTAGTACGGAATTTGATGAGGCTTATTTAAGACAGATATTTAAAGGTTTAAATATAAACATTATTACAAGATCTGAAAATTTAAGAGCAGATAGAAATAATTATCAAATAATGCTTGACTTTTTAAACACAGATAGCGATGTTCTTTTTATTTGTGATTCTGATCTTTTGTTAAGACCAGACACTATTGAGTATATATATTCTAATTTTAAAAAGACTGATGGTTTTTTAAGTGTATATAATTCAGATCTTCATAGAGATATTTATTTTGATGGTAAATTTGTATATAAGCAAGATGTTGGTTTTGCTGGTATGTGTATATCAAAAGATTTGCTTAAAAGTTTTATTTTAAAGCAAAAAGAAGCTTTGCGCTCTATGGACTTTAAGCTGTCCTATTTTCTGCTCAAAAAAGGTGTTAGGCTTATAGTTCCAAAAAACAGTTATGTTCAACATATAGGTTTTGATGGACAAAATTGTAGTAGTGAATCTGTAGACTTTTCTTCAAGTTTTGTTCCTTTGTCTGACTTTAATAAGAAGATAATTGATGAAGTTGTTCCTATTGTTTTAAAACGTCAATCAGAAATGATAAAGTATCTTTTATTTAAAGATAAATATAAAAGATGTGGTTTTATGTTACATCAACCTAAGAAACATTTTGCCCAGAATCTGCTTTTTAAAAAATTAAGAAAACTTTATTTTAAGCTTTACCCAGCTAGTAACTAAAAAAGGAGTTATCTGGAATGAAGAAGAAACTTATAGTCAATGCAGACGATTTTGGGAAAAGAGTAGATATTACTCAAGCTATTATATTTGCTCATAAATATGGTGTGCTCTCATCTACTACAGTTATGACAAGAGCGGAAGCTTTTGAACTTGCCAGTAAATGTATTAAAGAAACCCCTAATTTGAAAACAGGTCTTCATATAGACTTAGATTTTATATTTTTAATGAAAGAACCTAACAGGTTTTACAAAAAACTTATAAAAATTACTCAGTCTATGAAAATAAAAATAAAAGATGAAATAAACAAACAATTGGATGAATTTTTAAAAGCTGGTTTTGTTTTAACGCATTTAGACAGTCATCATCATGCTCATATGCATCCTGAAGTTTTACCTATTGTGGCATCTAAAGCAAAAGAGTTAGGTGTACCTATAAGGTTTCATAATGGGTACTATGACACTAGTAAGTTTTTTTATAAAAATCTTGAAAAAGAAGTTTTAATTCCAATTTTAAAACATTTTGATGTGAAGTACCCATACTTTCTTAGAGATAAGATTGATTTAGACTCAAACTATGAAGTGGGAGAAGTTATGATGCATCCTGGGTTTTTAGAAAAGTGGAGAATTTATGACCTTGTTAGATGTCTAAATCCAGAACTTAAAAAGAATATTGAAGAAAAAAATATAGAAATAGTTTCTTTTAGTGACTTAAAATAATCGGGAATTAAATTGAATAAATATAATAAAAATTTGTTCAGATTAAAATTAACTGTAGTATACTTTTCTATCTTAATTGCTGCTTTTTTTGCATTTAGGGTTGCACTCTTGTGTACTAATTACAGATTTTTTAATGAATTGTCTTGCCTTGAACTTTTATATTCTTTTTTACTGGGGGTTCGTTTTGATGTTTTTGCGATTTCTGTAGTTTGTGGAATTCTTTTGTTTTTAATAAATATACCTATAAAATCTAAATTATTTTTAAAAATCAATTGTAGTTTCCTTAATATTTTTACTTTCTTTACTACTTTATTACTTGCTGGGGATATAATTAATTTTAAATTTTTTAATAAACACTTAACTACAGAAATTTTATTAGCTAAAAATCATGTCAGTTACTTTTTGAGTTTAGCGTTTAAAGATTATTTTTTTATCACTTTACCAATTATATTAGTTTTTATTTTGTTGTTTTATTTTTCGTTCCAATTTATAAATAAAAATTATTATTATTCACAAAAAGATACTGCTTTAAATTTATTTGTAACTTTTATAGTAGGTTTTATTTTGGTTGTTTTTGCTAGAGGTGGGGTGCAAGAGAGGATTCTTTCGATTACAGATGCGTATTCTAGAAATAAAATTTCAGGAGAATTACAGTTAAACGGTGTTTTTACTTCTTTAAAAAGTATAAGCGCTCAAACTTTGCCAAATGATATAAATGTTTCTTACCAAAATGCACTTTCTGTTTTAAGAGATAACCTTTTAGATAAAAATGAAGAAGTTTTTGTAGACGATAAATATCCTTTAATGAGGCAAAGAATTAAGTTTAATGTGAACGGGCAAGGGTATAATGTTATAATTATCTTGCTTGAAAGTTGGCAAAAAGATTATATAGATTCGTTGGCTGGAACAAACTATGGGGTTACTCCAAATTTTGACAACATTTCTAAAGAATCAATAATATTTGACAACTTTTATGCTAATGGGCAAAGAAGTATAATGGGGTTGATGTCAGTTTTTTTGAGTATTCCTTATGTGAAAGGTATGCTATATTTTGGACAAGGTCTTGAAAATTGCGGTCAAACAAGACTGCCTGCGGTACTAGGAAAAAGCGGGTATGACAATGTATTTGTTCAAGGTGATAAAAGAGAGTCCGATAATGCGATAGCAATAGCAAATTATTTAGGTTTTAAGGAATCTTATGGCAAGCAAGATATTGCACTTCATCATAACTATTTGCAGATAAATAAAGGTTATGATATAGAGTGTCTGGAATTTTTCTTTAATAAAGTTCAAAAATTAAAAAGTCCTTTTTTTGGATTTTGCTTTACTTCAACTACGCACATACCTTACACAAAAACAGTTTTAAAATCCCTTGAAAAATATCCTGAAGATGGTACAGAGAAAACTGGATATTTAAACAGACTGTATTACTGTGACTATGCGTTGGGCGAATTTTTTAAAAAAGTAAAAGAGTCTAAGTGGTTTGATAAAACAATTTTTATATTACTTTCTGATCATCAAGCTTATGGGGTTGGTGGGGTAAATGGACTTTTTGAAAAGACAAAAGTAGACAAAACATTTAAAATTCCAGCAATAATATACTGCCCAAAGTTGTTTAAGTTCCAAAGGAATACTGATCTTGCAAGCCAAATTGACATTGTGCCTACACTAATTGATTTGTTGAACATAAAAACTCCCTACTCTTCTTTAGGAAAAAGCTTGTTTTCTAAAACAAAAAATAGATTTGTTTTTCTTTCTTATGAAGGAGAACAAGTTTATCTGATAAATAGTGAAGGTGTTTTAAGTTGCGATTGGGAAGATGTTTATAATAAACAAAAAAAGTTGTTGTTTGAAAAGAATGAAAAGTTATTGTTTTCAATAGAGAAAGTACTCTATTATTTAACTGCAAAAGACAAGTGGTACGATAGCGAAATTTTAAATTAAATTTATAGAGAGTTTAATTTTATGAAAAATTTTATTTGTTTGTTTGCCATCCTTTTATTAGTTATTATGCCAAAAACCTTAAAAGCTTTTTTTAATAATTCAGATTACCAAATTTTTAATTATAATAATTTCTTCATGTCGTGTGACTTTTTGCATGAGGATAGTATTATGTGCTCTTTTTGTACTAAGATGTCTGCAGGTAGTAATGAAAGTTATGTAGAGGTTACGAATTTATATTTTGAAGAGTTTGATTATGAACCTAATTTAGAATTTAAACTTTTAACTCCACAACATCAAACTGATGCTGTTTCTATATATGATGAAGAAGACGTTACTTTTAATGTAGTGCATAATGATGTAGCAAATAATGCCCCTCAAGAAGGCTATCCAAAAATTCTATTAAAGTTTCCTGATGCTTCAACTAAAACTTACTCAATGAATGAAGGTGGATCTGTAGATAAATATAAAGCTTCATATACATATACTTTAAAGTTGGATAAAGGTAGTTATGAGTATAAGTATATAACCACAAACAAATATGACAGTAATAATTTGTGCGAAGTAAAAGGAAATTGGCATGTTACTAGTAGACCTTACAATTTTGTCAAAAAATCACCACATTCTACATTTGAAGAAATACCAGACAATGTATGTTTTTCTTGGAACATAAGTACTGATGAAAATGATGATAAACTATCTTATGAGTTATATTTAGGACTTGAATCAAAAAAGTCTGATATTAAAAAATTAGAAAAAAGTCCAGATATTAATTCTTTATCTCATCGCATATCAAAATTAAAACATAAGAAAAAATATTATTGGTATATGATTATAAAAAATAAGTTTGGAGTATCTCTTGAAACTGAACTGTTTTCTTTTTTTACAGGAGGGTTAGTAGAAAAGTTTTATAATGCACCTAATCCATTTAATCCTGGTATAGGTACAGTAACTGACTTTGTTTTTCCTATGTATTATGACGGCACTGCTGAAATAAAAATTTATTCTGAATATGGTGACCTTGTTTGGGAATCAGATAAATCTTTTTTTGATGGGAATACTACTGGCAACATAAAGTATGATGGAAAAGATAATTCAGGAAGAACTCTTTATAATGGTAGTTATATTGCAATTTTAACTAGAAAGTACGGTGATAAAACGGAAACTCAACGATGCAGAATACTTATAATAAAATAATATTAGCTCTTCTCTTATTGTTATTGATATTTCAAGCTAAAGAAATATATGGATATTCAGGTAGAAGAAAACATTTTTTATCGCATGGCCCAAGCGTTGCTGCTTTTGGTGCTGGAGAAACTGTTTTTTCTGCTTACACAGATCCGTCAGTTTTACAATATAATCCAGCTTTAATGTCTTTTGCTGCAAATGCAGTATCTGTATCTCGTTTTAATTTGTTTGAAGGTTCTTCTTATAATTCTGCAGCACTTGCTTTTAGACTGTGTAAAAAATTTTATCTTGGACTTTCTGCATCTAATTTAGCTAGTGGAAATATTGAAATAAGAGAACATATTTATGCTTTAGAGAAAATTATTTCTGTAAATAGTTGGAACTATGTTTTTTCTTTTTCAGGTTTTGTAGAAAGTTTGGCAGTTATGTATGGATTAAACGTAAAATATGTGTATTTTGATATGTACTTAAAAAAAGGATCAACCTATTGTTGTGATTTTGGTTTAGCAAAAGAGGTGTTTTTGGTAGATACTATAAAAATAAAAACTGCTTTTTCTGTGCAAAATTTTATTTCAAATAAACTTAAGCTTGATTACACCTTTGCCGAAATACCTTTAATTTGTAGATTTAGTTCTGCTTTTGTTTTGCCAACATATTATAGGTTTACGTCAAAGGATACTTTTAATATTTATGTAGATTTAAAGTATGAAGATTCTTTTGGTGATTTTTGTGTAGGATTGTCTTATATTTTTGCAGAAA
Source organism: Candidatus Endomicrobiellum incisitermitis (assembly GCA_031275795.1). Classification (GTDB taxonomy): domain Bacteria; phylum Elusimicrobiota; class Endomicrobiia; order Endomicrobiales; family Endomicrobiaceae; genus Endomicrobiellum; species Endomicrobiellum incisitermitis. Next base: position 25,447 of record JAISOG010000039.1, on the reverse strand, counting down.
AATACGCTTTGCGTACAGGTTATTATAGTAGACATATTACATTTGGTGCAGGAGCTGATTTTTATATGTTTACACTAGACTATGCTGCAGATTTTAGTGAAATAGATTTAATAAACAGATTTATGTTGACATACAAGTGGGGGAAAAAGTGTGATGCTTTATTAAAAGAAGCAAAAATTGCCTTAGATGAAGAAATATCTTCTATGAAGATAGCTCAAGAAGAGTTTAAAAAAGCAAAGGAGTTATATAATAAAAAAGAGTATTTAAAAGCTACAGATAAATTGTCAAAAGTCATTGTTTCTTATCCAAATTTCGAATCGCCAAATCATTTTTATAACGATATTATTACATTGATGAATAATAATGCTAATGATAAAAATCTTAATTTTGCTGATAAATATTATGCTAAAGCTTATATTCAATATTATAATGCAAATTATAAGGAAGCTTTAAATGAATGGACAAAATATATAGCCTTTAGTGGAGGAAAAGCAGAAGTTTTTGAGTATAAAGATAAGATAGATAACATTTTAAAATTAAAAGAAATGGAAGATAGAGAAAAAGAGATTACCCTTAAAGTTCAAAAACTTTTTCAAGAAGGAATTGAACTTTATACTTTAAAAAAATGGATACATTGTATTAAAAAGATGGAATCTGTAGACAAATTTATAAGTAATAATAACTTTTCAAAGTCAGTAGAATTTTATAATAAAGCTAAAGAATATATAAATAAATGCGTTATTGAATTGTCAAATGATGCATTAGTAGTAGACTCAAATGATAAAGAGTCTTTAAGAGAAGAAGTCAAATATGATGAAGTTACTTCAGAAAAAAAATACAGAGAAGGACTTGTCTTATATGCTCAGGGTAAGTACTATCAAGCAAGCAGGATGTGGGAGCTTACTTTAAGATTAAACCCTAATCATAAAAAAGCAAAAATCGCTTTACATAGAATAAAAAAAATTAAGCTTGAGTAATCGTAAATGAAATCTTTTCAAAAAGTTAAATTTTTTATTTTAATATTTCTTATATTAATTACTCTAACATATAAAGTAAATTCTAAAGATGTTGAAAATGAATATTCTGTGCTTGGAACCTACAAGGATGAAGTTTATAAAGAGTTTGATAAGTACAATATGTTTAAAAATGTTGATGCTGTTGAGCCATCTGGAACAATAATATCCCAAGAGTATTTTTCACCTCATAATGAGTTTAAATTGCCAGAATCTGCTCAAGAAATTGCAGGTCAGGAAATTTTAAAATATTTAAAAAATAAAGAAGATGATAATATAAAATATTCGCAAAATAGTTGGCTACTAAAAGATCTCATTATCTCTGACACAAATACAGTTTCAGTTTCATCTACTCCTTTGACTAAAATAAAGTTACCGTTTCAGTCGAGCTTGTCAATTACTGGAAGAAAATTGATAGGCTTTAATTATTCACAAAGAGTTTATGATAATCAAGAAGCTGGTAAACGTCAAAATTCGTCGTCATTTAAAATGGAACAAGAAATGCAGATGAGAGTTATAGGAGGGGTTGGTGATAGGGTTAATGTTAATATCGATTATGATGATAAAGCAGAAAAAAAGGATATATCTTTAATATATAATGGAAAAGCTGGAGAATTTATACAACAGGCTTCATTTGGTGATATAGAAGTATCATTACCTACGACAGAATTTACAGGGTATAAAAAAGAACTGTTTGGTTTAAAAGTGGATACTCGTTATAAAAATTTAGGAGTTAACGCTTTTTTTAGTAAAACTAAAGGTCTTTCTGAAGTTAAACGTTTTGTAGGAAATACTCAGTTAGAAAGAAAAGTTATACCAGATACTGCTTATATAAAATTAAAATATTATTCTCTTTTAAGAAATGGGGATAATCGTAAGATAAAAAGTGGGACAGTTAAGGTATATGTGGCTTATCAAAAGTTAGACCCAAAATATAATTTTTCTATTACTTCAGATGTAACTCTTTATGATTTAAATGCTACTGCTGGTTTTTCTTATAAGGGAAACTTTGTTCTTCTTGTTGCAGGGCAAGATTTTACTGTTGACTATAATGCTGGTGTGCTTGTTTTTAAAAACTCCATATCTAAAGGTGATGTTGTAGCTGTAAATTATGATTTTGAAGATGGCATGCCTCTTTCAGTTAACCCTTTAATTATTAAGGATATTAATGATATCGAAAATATCACGACAGAAATTAAAACTTTTTATAATTTAGGTAATTTAAAAATAATAAGAGATAATGGAAGAGGGAATTTTTTACTTGTAATTAAAGATCTCAATGGCAATACTCCTGCAGTTATTGATGGAGGTAAAAATGTACCATTATATCCTCAAAAGTCAGGATATAATGCAAATATTGACGTTGATTTTGAAAATGGTATTTTCAGATTGTCTGAAACTTTGCACGATTCTTTGTATTTAACTAATGAGCATAAATATAATTTTGAGACAGAGTATCAGTACAATGTCAAAATAATAATGTTAAGGCCAAACATCGTTCCAAAGTCGGAAAAAGTTGTTGTTGATGGTGTCACTTTAAGTTCTGAGATAGATTATATTTTAGATTATGATTTAGGTATTTTAACAATAAAGAATGAAAATATAATAAAAGAAAACTCTGTGATAGATGTGTCTTATGATTACTCTTTGTTAGGTGCTCAGGCAGAGACTGTTCTTCTTGGAGCTAGTAGTAAGTTTAACTTAACTGAAAACATTTCTATTGGTGCGAGTATGTTGCACAATTTTATGTCTAAAAGTACAGTTTTGCCAGATATAAGGAATGCGCCTACAAGTCTTACTGTAGGAGAGGGCGATTTTAAAATTGACAATCTAAATATAGATGCATTAAATATACAACTTAATGCAAATGCAGAGTACGCTTTAAGTGCTTATAATGAAAATACTCTAAATAAAGCTTTAATAGATTCTATGGACAGTTCTGTTAGAGAAGATTCAATTATTCTTTTAGAAGATAATTGGTTTCATAGCGCAGATAAATACCCTACAACAAGAAGAATGTTAAACGATTTATCTTGGAATAGTTATGAGATCAACATAAAAGATATTGATCCAAGTTTGGAGCTAGTTGATGGTCAAAAACAACTAGTTTTAGAGTTAAATTACGATGTTAGGTATAGAAGTCAAATAGCTTTTGCTCAAAAAATTTGTCCAAATTGGGACGGTTTAGATTTTTCTAAAAAACTCTATCTTGAAGTGTGGATGAAAGATAATAGCTCTAATTTGCATGAAATGGTGATAGATTGTGCTTCATGTATTAATGAGGATTCAGATGGATGTGGTGTGTTAGATAGTGAAGATATCGATGGCACAGGAATTTTAAATCCTTGGAAAGATACTGGCCGAAAATTTCATAATGTTGACGGCACAGTATCTTTAATAGGTGCTCATAATGGTAAACTTGACACCGAAGACATAAATGGTAATGGAGTACTAGATACTTTAGAAGATATAGCTGGAACTTACAGTCTTTCAAGCTCGAGTGCTACTGTAATTAAACAGAATATTAATGGTTGGAAACAAGTTAGGATACCTTTAGGTATAAATGATACCAATAGGACAAATTGGAAAAATATAAGAATTTTGCGTATTAGAATGAGACAGATGGATTCCGGAGGGGATATAGGTAAGATTATTATAGGCAAAATTTCTATAGTTGGGAACAAATGGGAAAAGACAGGTCTTAATGCAGATAATTTTAGTATTTTTTCTATAGGAAGATATGATCCTGAATATAAGTCAGTTTTAACTAGTAAATACTATTTAGATTTATATGGAATAAGTGGTCAAATTAAAAAAGATGAAAATGCTTTAAAGTTTTTTTATGATACGTTTATTACTAATGTTCCTTTACTGGCAAAAGCAGTTTATACTGGAGAGGTTTTAGATATATCTAAATATGACAGTATATGTTTTATGATTTATGCAAAACCTAGTGATGGTTTTGCACAAGTAGGAGATGAAATAATATTTAGAGCTTGTGGAAATGATGATAATTATTTTGAGTATAAAACTATAGTGAGTAATGATGTATCGTGGCAAGATTGGAAAGTTATTAAAATTAATCAATCAGGTTTTGGAAAAAATGCTTCCTGGACAAGCGCTGACCCTGATGGACAAATAACAGTAACTGGAAACCCCTCATTAAATAGGATTTCTCAATTTGTGTTAGGTGTTAAGTCAAACTCTGTAGGAAGCAAACATCAAATTTGGTTTAAAGAATTGCATGTAATTGGTAGTAAACAGACCATAGGTAAAGCTTATAAAACAGCAGGTGACATTAAGTGGAATGGAACATCTAGTTTAGGCGCAGTTTCTGTTGGAGGATCTAAAAAATCTATAAATAGAAATTTTCAAAATCTTGCAGCAGGAGTGTATAATAGAGATTTACTTGAAGAAGACGCTTATATTAGTTTGGGAGGATTTACTCCTAAGGAAGATATAACTATTCTTCCTATTAAGACTGGAATTTTAAGAAGGTGTACAATAACTCCTGAAGTTATAGAAAATAAGTCTAATTTAATTTCTTTAAACGAGGAAGGGCGAGTAATAACATATACAGGTTATACTCAAACTGATTTAAGTTTAGGCACAAATTTACCGCAAGTATCTGCAAAATATAGTAGGTCTATTATAGATACTTCTAAAATCAGTTGTTTAGAGGATAGGGAAAGTTTGTCAGGTAATATGGTTTATAATAACCCTATTAGAATTTTTCTGCTGCCTACAAATATTAACGCTGATGTAAAAACGATAAAATCTTATTATAAAGTTTATCCTTCAACTCCCATAGTAGAGTCCGATTCTTTTTTAGGCTTAGACAAAATAAACGAGTACTTGGATGTTAATCAATACCATACGTTAGAACAGTCTAATATGTTTATTTTTAAACTTCCTTTTAAATTTTCTGATGGTGTTACATTTTTACCAGCTTATTCATTAAATATGGTAAAAGAAAAAAATAACGATTTTACTACTGAAATTGAGTACGACAAAACTTTAAACCAAACTGTAGGTGCAAGTTTAATTTTAGGGTTTGTAAATTGGTTTAGTCCGTCTTGTATATATAGTATTAACACAAAAGAAAATTATGATATAAATTTAAGTACATCTCAAACAACTTTAAAAATACCTGGTCAAAAAAAATATATAGAAAGAAATGGTGTTTGTGAAATTGCATGGAACTTAAATGCTTGTGATATTACAAATTTAGCTCTATTTAAAAGTTTAACTTTTTCAACATATTATAGATTACAGGATTCTGATTCTTATGATAAGGTAAATAAAGATTTTAGGTCTATAGGTTTTGCTATGGACAGACTTTGGGTCCGAGGCAATATTTTAATGGATTTGGAACCTTTTTATTCTAGCAATTCTTATATTGTTAAAACAATTTTAAATAAAGATGATATTCGTTTTTCTGGGAAATATATGCCTTTTGAAATATTTTCTTTTCAAGGATACCTTTTACCATTAAACACGTTTACTACTAATTGTACTTACACCCAAGGAGATGAAAATTCATATATAACTGGAACAAGACGAACTATATGTACTTTGACTTGGCCAGATATTCTTATAGGCATATCTAAAACAGAGAGACTTTTATTTAGTACAAATTTTTTAAGCGATACTCAATTGAATGCTAAATATAAAAATAAGCAGATGACAACTTATGGAATTTCATATTTTGATAGTCTTTTATGTGGTTTAGAGTATAGGTGCAAATTTATAAAACTTTTTGATTTGTATTTAGGTTTAGATAATACAGACTTTAAAGAACATGATTATATTACTTACGATATTCTTTATAATGGTAATGGTCAAAAATATGCGTGTCAGGGCGCTTTTGATGTGGGTAAATGGAGGTTTTCTGTAAGATATGAAAATGAACATAATTGGCAAAAAAATGCTTCTGGAAGATATGTGTCTAATGTTAAAAAAAATACTTATTTAGGACAAGTAAATTTAGACACTTTGTTCCCTTCGGGTTTGAGGATACCAATTATAAAAATATTTGTTCCACTTAGAAATAGAATTATTTTTACGTCTAATCTTAAATATATAGACCAACAGTCTCAAGTAAATGTAGAAAAAGACAATAATACAAACTATGGTGTTTCGCTAAATACTGATTACGAAATATCTAAATATTTTAGATTCCTTTTTGGACTTATTTGGGATAGGTTTGAGTTTCGATATAACAGAAATTTAAATTATCACGATATTACTGCTTTAAGTAAATTAACTTTTCAGTTTTAAAATTTTGAAAATGATAAAAAAAATATTTTTTAAAATAATTAATTTATTATATCCTGTTACTTGTTCTTTATGTGGTAAAGATTTGACTGCTATATCTAAATATAAAATTTGTGATGAATGTAAAAAATCTTTTAATAAAATAAGAAATGATATATGCCAAAAGTGTGGTATTAATTTAGGTGATGGTGGAGATTTGTGTTGTACATGTAGGAAAAATTTACAAATATATGGCTTTGACAAATTAAGATCAGTTTATTTATATAAAGGAAACTTAAGAAAATTAATTTTAAAATTTAAGTACTCAAACAGACCTTTTTTGTATAAAGACTTTGCTTTTGAAATGAGTAAGTCAATACAAGAATATGATTTTTTTAAAAGTTCAGATTTCATTATACCTGTCCCTCTAAATATTTTAAGAAAAATAAAAAGAGGTTATAATCAAGCAGAACTTTTAGCAAAAGGAGTGTCTACTAAAACAGAAATTCCTATATTAAGGAATATTTTGTTTAGAAAAAAAATTACAAAACCTCAATTTAAATTATCTAAATCTGAAAGAATAAAAAATATTGACAATTCTTTTATTGTGAAAAATAAAAATGTGATAAAAGGTAAAACGATTTTGTTAGTAGATGATATAGCTACTACTTGTTCAACTGTGTCTTCTTGTGCTAATGTCCTTAAATGCAATGGAGCACAAAAAGTTTACGTTTTAACGCTTGCTAGAGATTAATATGTTGTTGAGTTGGAATTTGACAATATAGAATTCTTTTATTATACTAATAAAAATACATATATAGTCGCGGGGTGGAGCAGCTCGGTAGCTCGTCAGGCTCATAACCTGAAGGCCGCAGGTTCAAATCCTGCCCCCGCAATGATATAAAACGACAGTAGTTAAGTCGTTTTTTTTATTTATTAAAGGTTTCTTATTTGTTATAATTATTAACATGATAATAGATGATTTAAAAAATATTAATTTTTATTCTGAGGTTAGTCCTATAATCAAAGAATCTTTAAGTTTTATAAAAACAAATCTTTCTACTTTTGAGGAAAGGCGTTATAATATAAACGAGTATATGTTTGCAGTTGTAGAGACATCTTTCCCAAAACCTGTTGTTGAACAAAAACTTGAGACCCATAAAAAATATATCGATGTTCAGTACGTTATTGAAGGTTATGATATTATGGGTTGGAAAAATCTTTTAAATTGTAATCAAATTTATAAAAACTACCAATTGTCAAAAGACATTGCTTTTTATAGTGATAAACCTGATTTTAATATTGTTTTAAATCAAGGAACTTTTGCAGTATTTTTCCCTCACGATGCACATGTTCGACTATGTTCAACATCGCCAGTAAAAAAGTGTATAGTAAAAATTGCAATTGAAAAATTTGTCTTAAATTGGGGCGCCAAAAAGTGATAATTGGGTTAACGGGTTCTTATTGTTCTGGTAAAGATACGATAGCTGAATATATTTCACAAAAGCACGGTTATATTCATTTTTCTTTGTCAGATATCATAAGAGAACTAATGCAAAAGGATGCTATAGAACCAACTAGAGAAAATTTAATGGTTTTTGGGACAAATTTAAGAGAAAAAAATGGAAATGCAATACTTGCAAGAAAAGTTTTAGATAAGATTGATTTGCATGGTAAATATTGTGTAACTTCTATAAGGCATCCAGATGAAGTTAATGAATTAAAAAAAAGAAAAGATTTTGTGCTTGTAAATGTAGATGCACCTGAAGATGTACGTTTTAAAAGAATGCAAAAAAGACAAAGGCCTGGAGATCCTCAAACTTTAGAGAAGTTTATTGAGTTTGAAACCAAAGAATCTCAAAGTGAAGGTTCTGGTCAACAGATTGTAAAAACAGCAAGAATGGCAGATGTCACATTTATTAACGATTCAAATGATATATGTACGCTTAAAGTTACAATAGATGAATTATTGAAAAATATTGAAGATGAAAGAAATTTATGATGTTTGCATTATAGGAGCAGTCCCGTCAGGCATGATGGCAGCAATTCAAGCAGGCCAAAAATGTCTATAATGTTATAGTTTTGTAAAAAAAGTCTCATCCCGGCCTAAAACTTTCAATTACTGGTAAAGGTAGATGCAATATTGCAAATAGTGCTTCAATTAAAGAATTTTTACCAATACAGTTTATAAAACCTTTTTTGAATTATTATTGTGGTATTAATATAACTAAAAATGTTCACAATTAACTAAATTTGATAGAGAAAAAATGTTAAATACTTTTTTTGGGATAAGTTTTAAAATTTTAAGTACAAAAGATATAAAAGATGCTATAGTGACAAGAGGTGGAATATTAACAAATGAAATAAATCAAAAGACTATGGAGTCTAAATTTATAAATGGGCTATATTTTTGCGGTGAAGTTATAGAGGTAGATGCTCCTAGAGGAGGTTATAATTTACAGGCTGCATTTTCAACAGGGTTTGTTGCTGGGACAAGTGTATAGTTATAGTCTTAAACGCAAGTGATGTAATTTGGCTCAAAATTATGGTTGTTCAAATAGTTTGTTGTTATGTATTTATTATAGTGAGTTGACGACTTAGTGACATTGACTGACAGGTTTAATTTTTATATATTCAAACCTCATCTATTTTATATATGGATATGGTGCGGTACCCAAGCGGTAAGGGAGCAGTCTGCAAAACTGTTATTCGCCGGTTCGAGTCCGGCCCGCACCTTTTTTAGTGATGTGGTCCCAAACAGTAAGAAAATTATTTGTAAAACTGTTATTTATTGTCAATATGAGACTGGCACTCTTTATAGTAAATCAAATATTGCCCGGTTAGCTCAGTTGGTTAGAGTACTTCCTTGACATGGAAGGGGTCAGAAGTTCGAGTCTTCTACCGGGCATGTTTGAAGGTAGGCAGCATAATGAAAAAAGCATTAAACTTTAACATAGCAAAACAGTCTAAAACTCCTCTATTTGACATTTTGTTAGCTCATGCCAAAAGAGATGTTACGTCTTTTCATTGTCCAGGTCACAAAAATGGAAGGAGTATAGACGAAAACTTAAAAAATTATGTTGGAGAAGAAGTTTTTAAGTTTGATGTTACCGTTTTTGACGAAGTGGACTCTTTACATGATCCTGTTGGTCCTATAAAAAAAGCTCAAGAACTTATGTCTGAAGCTTATGGAGTAAAACATTCTCTGTTTCTAGTAAATGGAACTTCTGTTGGCAATATGGCGATGTTTCTTTCTGCTTGCGATTCTGGAGATTCGATAATAGTTTCAAGAAGTTCTCATAAGTCTATAATGGCAGGTATTGTAATGTCTGGAGTGTGGCCTATTTGGATACAGCCTAAGATAGATCAAAATTTGGATTTAATTTTTAGTGCAACTTATGACCAAATAAAAGAAGCTTTAGACAAATACCCTGAATCAAAAGCAGTTTTTGTTACAAGCCCGACATATAATGGTATAGTTACTAATTTAAGAAAAATTGTAGATTTGTGCCATAAAAGAGGTAAAATTGTTCTTGTAGATGAAGCTCATGGTGCGCATTTACACTTTAACAACAATTTGCCTGAGTCTGCTGTTGATTCTGGTGCGGATTTGTGTGTGCAGTCTACTCATAAAATTTTATCTGCTATGTCCCAAGGATCTGTCCTTCATTTTAATTCTAAACTTATTGATATAAACAGAGTAAAAAAGATAGTTTCGATGCTACAAACTACAAGTCCAAACTATTTGACACTTGCAAGTCTTGACTTATCAAGAAGACAAGTGTTTTTGCATGGGAAGGAAAATTTTGATAAAGTTATAAAAGCTGCAAGATGGGGGAGAATGTATATAAATGACAATATTCCTTCTATGAGATGTTTCACCCGCAAAGAAATGCAAGATTTAGGTTTTGACGTGGATGAAACAAAGCTTACAGTGAACGTAACTAAAACTGGGCTTTCAGGGTATGAAATAGAAGAAATACTTGCTAAAGAGTATAATATTCAGCTTGATTATGCAGATCTGTTTAATTTAGTAGCTATTATGGGGGAAGGGTCAACTAAAGAGGATGTGGAAGTTTTTGTAAGAGCTCTTGAAAGTATAGATAAAAATTATCACGGTAAACAAAAAAATTGGGTGCTAAAAATTCCATCTCTTGCTACAGAAATGGTTATGAGACCTAGGGAAGTGTTTCTTTCAAATAACACAAAGAAAGTTAGTTTAAAGAAAGCTGTTGGTCATGTTGCTGCGCAGACGCTTACTCCGTACCCCCCGGGTATACCAGTACTAATTCCTGGAGAGCGAATTACAAAAGAGATATGCGATTATCTTATAGATATGTCTTCGAAAGATATAAGAATTAGCGGGCAAGAGACAGAAAAGTTAAGAATGGTTAAAGTTTTTACAAATTAAATGGAGAAATTATGAACAAAAAAGATTTAGCAAATTTTAAAAAAATTTTAATACAAAAAAAAACAGAGTTTTTAAACAAGACAAATAATGTTCAAAGAGAACTTAAGAGTGACTTAGATGTGAACATTGGTGATGAAATAGACACTGCTACTCAAAATAGTGAAAAAGAAATGTTTTTTGAGCTTGCCGCAAATGACAGGATAACTTTAAATGCTATAAACGACGCTTTAGTAAAAATAGAAAAATGTGGTTATGGTCTTTGTGAGTCTTGTAATAGTGCTATACTTTTAGAAAGATTAAATGCTATACCTTGGACAAGATATTGCATTAAGTGCCAAGAAGAAGCTGAAAACCCTAAGAGGTAAAAATATGATAGAAAATATGTTATTAGTTTTATCAAAAAGATTTTAGAGAAGTTTAGAATAGTTGTTTATAAAGTATATATATTTTTGGTTTTTGCTTGCAGCTGTGTACTTTGCATTTATAATTTCTCCACTAAATACTAAACACACAATTTTTTTAAAATATTTTACATATTATTTGCATTTTCGATAGTTCTTTTAATTGCATCACTTATTTTGAGGTTCCTTAAAAAGTCAGTTCATGAAAAATTGGTGCAAATATAATAAGGTTTGTAGTAATTTTTGTAGGTCTTATTCAAAAAGCAGAAGTTAGTGCTAGAGTAGATTGTGGAATTGCTTATGGAAGTGATTTAGAGCATATTGAAAAAGTTGTAAAAGATGTATATTCTAAAGTGTCACTTCAAAGTGAAGTTTTGAAAAATATTTATAAAAAGTTTAATGAAGAGAATATAGAAATTCCTTTCCTCAAAGAGTTGTAATAATGACAACATAATAGTTTTAAGGAGGTTGTAATGAAATTTGTTTTAAGTTCAAAAATATTTAAGGCTACTGTAACAGAAGCCAATTTAAACTATAAAGGAAGTATAACAATAGACACAGAGCTTTGTGATAAAGCTGGTTTTTGGATAGGTGAAAAAGTTTTAGTGGTTTCTAATACTTCTGGGGCTAGACTTGAAACTTATGTAATACCGGGCAAGCCAGGTTCTGGTGTTATATGTTCAAATGGTGCGGCAGCTCACTTAATAAAAAAAGGTGAGGAAGTAATAATTATGGGTTTTACTCTTTCAGATAAGCCTATTGAACCTAAAATTGTTTTTGTAGATCAGAACAATAAGATTATAGAGAAAAGTAATATTTAAGTGAAGGTATAAGAATTTAAGTTTTATGTTTTTTTATTTATCGGGGCGTGGCTCAGTTGGCTAGAGCACACGGTTCGGGACCGTGAGGTCGCTGGTTCAAGTCCAGTCGCCCCGAATTGAAGCGGACAAAATTGTTATGCCCTGATAGCTCAATTGGATAGAGCAGATCCGTCCTAAGGATAAGGTTGGAGGTTCAACTCCTCTTCAGGGCGTTTTATAGTTTAATTAAAAACATTATGTTGCCTCCTACATTTCACTTTACAATTTCACATCTATAGGCTAGTCTTTTTTAGAAAACTAATGCAAAAAATTTCGATAAATTTCGATAAATTTCGATAAATTTACAAGAAATTTCAAAGATTTCACAAAAATTTCACAAATTCTTGTTTTTTTATGCTTAGATAATCAAATTAAAATGATACGATTAATATAGAATTACTGATGCATAGCTATTAAAATTATAAAGATGGGGTAAAGCAAATGTTTTCAACATCTGAAGTAGCAAAGAAATTTAAGTATTGGCAAATCCGTACTATGATATCAACTTGGGCTGCTTATGCTGTATTTTTTGTTATGCGTAAAAATATTGCTATGGCTATGCCTGGAATGCAGACAGATTTAGGGATATCTAAAGCTCAGCTTGGCATATTTTTAACTTTGCACGGAATAGTATACGGCATATCAAGATTTGCAAATGGTTTTATTGTTCACAAATTTATGGCTCGTAATTTTATTGCTTGTGGTCTTATTATTTGTGCAGTGTGTAACTTTATCTTTGGTTTTAGTTCTACAGTTTTTGTTATGGGTATAATATGGGTTATTCATGGTTGGGCTCAAGGAATGGGTTGGCCTCCAAATGCTAGACTTTTGCCTCATTGGATTGTTCCTGAAGAGCTTGCAACGAAAATGTCGTGGTGGAACACATCACATTGCTTTGGAGCTGTAGCTATCCTACTATTTGGTGGATATTTAGCTACTTTAGGTTGGAGGAATCTGTTTTTTGTTCCTTCTGTTATTGCAATTGTTACTGCAGTAGTGTTATGGTTTCTTATTTATGATACTCCGAGTTCTGTAGGACTTCCTGAAATTGCAGTTGGTGAAAATTATAAAAAATTTCAAGATAAAAAAGAACAGTCTGCTGAATATAGAAAATTTGTAAAAAAGCAAGTGTTTAGAAATCCATACATTTGGATTATTGCTGTATCAAATTTGTTTGTTTATGTTTTAAGATTTGCAATACTAGATTGGGGTCCGACACTGTTGAAAGAGTGGAAAGGTATGCATCTATCCCATGCAGGATGGATGGTTGCAGCTTTTGAAATATCAGGTGCAATAGGTATTATTTTTTGTGGATGGATTACGGATAAATATTTTAGTGGTAAAGGGCCTCGTGTTTGTGCAATTGCTATGACTCTTGCATCTTTTTTTATATTTTTATTTTGGAACACAATTAGTGCGTCAGTATTAGTTTCTCTACTATGTTTGATAGCGGCTGGTTTTTGTATTTATGGAACGCAGTCTTTAATACTTGTTGCTGTATCTAACATAGCTACAAAACGTGCTGCAGCAGTAGCAAATGGTTTTGTTGGTATTTGGGGGTATGGTGCTACTATTATAAGTGGTGTTTTATTTGGTTTAGTTACAGATAAGTTTGGTTGGAGGACTTCTATTGGTTTAATGATTTTCGTGGGACTGGTTGGTGCTATAGTGCTTTCTTTTGCATGGAAAGCAAAAGCTACAGGTTATGATAGTCTTGAAACTGAATAAATTTTGTAGAAAATACGCCAACATAATTAATGTTGGCGTATTTTTTTGTATAAATTTATACAAAAGTATAAAATATTGATAAAGATAAAGTTAAGGAGTTTATATGGAAAAGAAGCTACCGGTCTTTGACAAAGTTACGCCATCTTTACTTGAAGTTATACCATATGAATTTGTCGGGAAAAATATCAATGTTTGTATAGAATCTGAAGAATTTACTTGTCTTTGCCCTTGGACTGGTCTTCCTGATTTTGCATATATAGTTATAAATTATGTTCCCAATGAGACTGTTATAGAACTTAAGTCGTTAAAAATGTATTTACAATCCTATAGAATGGTTGGAATAGTACATGAGAGCGCAGTAAACAATATTTTAGGTGACTTGATAGGTATATTAAAACCTAAAGAAATGTCTATAGATATGGAGTTTGGAACAAGAGGTGGGTTTACTACAACTGTTAACGCAGAATATATAAAAAAATAATTTTATTTTTTGTATTAGTTTCACTATTTACATTGAGTTTAAGGGAAAATAGATGTTAAAAGATTGCTATAAAATACATTTTGTTGGTATTGGTGGTTCTGGCATGTCTGGCATTGCTGAGGTTCTTATAAATTTGGGACACATTGTTTCTGGTTCAGATTTAAAAAAGACAAATATTACAGACCATCTTGAAGAAATTGGAGCAAAAGTTTATATAGGTCATAATGGAGAAAATGTAACTAGTGTTGACGTTGTGGTGACATCTACTGCAATAGATAGAGATAATCCAGAAGTTGATGCAGCATTAAAAAATAAAATTCCAATTATCCCTCGTGTAGAAATGCTTGCAGAACTTGCAAGGTTAAAACACGCAGTAACTATAGCTGGGACTCATGGAAAAACAACAACAACATCACTTACGTCTCTTGTGCTATCTGAAGGTGGTTTAGACCCGACAATAGTTATAGGTGGAAGACTTAAAAACCTTAATACTAGTGCAAGACTTGGTAAAGGGGCTTATATTGTTGTAGAAGCAGATGAATCTGACGGTTCTTTTTTAAAACTTTCTCCTGTGGTCACGGTGGTAACAAACATAGATAATGACCATTTAGACTATTATGGTAGTATGGCCGCTCTTAAAGAAGCTTTTATTAATCATATTAATTCTATTCCTTTTTATGGTGCAGCAATTATATGTTCTGATGATAATGCTATAAAGGAGATAATGTGTAAGATTAAAAGAAAGTACATAACTTACGGACTTAGGGGGTCTCCTGACATTAAGGCAACAAATATAAAAGTTTTAGAAACGTGTACAAGTTTTGATGTTTTTTATATGAATAAAAAACTTGGCAATGTGTATATAAAAGTTCCTGGTGAGCACAATGTGTTAAATTCTTTAGCTGCAATAGGTGTAGGTGTTTGGTTAGGTATTCCTTTTGCTTTAATTACTAAAGCTATAAGTAGTTTTGGTGGGATTGGAAGACGTTTAGAAATTAAAGGTGAAAAAAATGGCATTATGGTTATTGATGATTATGGTCACCATCCGACTGAAGTTAAAGCTACATTAAAAGCTATTAAACATTTTTGGCCAAAAAGGAAACTGATAGTTTTATTTCAACCTCATAGATACACAAGAACAAAAAATCTTTTTGATGAGTTTGGTAAAAGTTTTAAGTATGCAGATATAGTTAAAGTTTTAGATATTTATTCTGCTGGAGAGAAAACTATAGATGGTGTAAATGCGGAACTTGTTTTAAATAGTCTTTTAAAAAATAAGTCTATAGCGGACAAATTTATCGATATAAAAACATTATCAAAAAGTCTTTCTTTTGGAGACATAGTACTTACTTTAGGCGCTGGTGATGTTTGGAAAAAGGGAGAAGAGTTATTAACGTTAATTTAATACAAGAATTATCTTTATTAGGATGTAAAATTTTAAAAAATGAACCTTTATGTAGACATTCATCTTTTAAAATAGGAGGTAATGCAGATTTTTTTGTTGAAATTCCAAATGAAAAAGCTCTTCTTTATTGTTTAGAAAATATCTCTAGTTATAGGTATATGATTTTAGGTGAAGGGAGTAATGTTTTATTTTCCGACAATGGGTATAGAGGTATTATAATTACTTTAACAGGTGAGTTTAAAAATATTGAGGTTTGTCAAAAAGAAATATTAGCAGGAGCAGGAGCTTCTGTTCAACAAGTTTTGAATATTGCTTTAAAAAATAATTTAGTAGGTTTAGAATGTGTTGCTGGTGTTCCTGGTACTGTAGGTGCTGCAGTTTATGGGAATGCAGGAAGTAAAAATATGTGGATAGGGTCT
This sequence comes from Candidatus Endomicrobiellum incisitermitis, assembly GCA_031275795.1. Taxonomy (GTDB): domain Bacteria; phylum Elusimicrobiota; class Endomicrobiia; order Endomicrobiales; family Endomicrobiaceae; genus Endomicrobiellum; species Endomicrobiellum incisitermitis. The sequence goes on along the minus strand of JAISOG010000039.1, from coordinate 9,473 downwards.
TTTGTAGAAAGTGTTGAGGTGTACAAAGATGCAAAAAAAAGATGTTTAAGTAAGGATCAAATAAGTTTTAATTATAGAAAAAGTAGCTTGGCAAGTTGTGTTATTACTAGGGTTAAGTTTTTATTGAAAAAAGATACAAAAAATGATAGTTTAGACGTGATTTATGCAAATATTCAGAACCGATTACTGACCCAACCTTTGGATATGCCTAATGTAGGTAGTATATTCAAGAATCCTAGTGTATGTAGTATTGGGAAACTTATAGAAGAATCTAATTTAAAAGGAGTTCAAGTAGGCGGTGCAAAAATTTCTGATAAACATGGAAATTTTATAGTAAATACTGGGCAAGCAACTTCAAAAGATGTTTTAACTTTAATAAATTTAATAAAAGAAACAATAAAGTTAAAATTTGGCATAGCTCTTGAAACAGAGGTCAAAATAGTAAATGATAAATAATGATGAAGTTATTAAAAAAGAATTAAAAAATAAAAAAATAGGTGTCTTATATGGTGGGATGTCTAGTGAAAGGGAAATATCTATTTTATCTGGTAAAGCAATTTTAAAAGCTTTGAAAAAGTTGAAATTAAACGTTTGTGGTATAGATGTAAATAGGAATATTGAAGAAAAAGTTAAAAAAGAAAAAATTGATATTGCTTACATTGCTTTGCATGGTCCAATTGGAGAAGATGGAACAGTACAAGGCATGCTTGAAATATTGGGTGTGCCATATACTGGTTGTGGTGTTTTTGCTTCGTCTGTTTCAATGGACAAGAATATATCAAAAAATCTTTTTAATTGTATAAATATATTAACCCCTCACTGGACTGCGTTAAAGAAGTTTGAAAGTTTGCCAGATATAAAACATTATCCTGTTGTTGTAAAGCCTGTGTCTTGTGGTTCTGCTTTAGGTGTTACAATCGTGAAGAATTTTAAAGAGTTTAGTAAAGCTGCAAAAAAAGCTTTTGAATATGACAATGAAATTATTATAGAAAAATTTATAAAAGGTAAAGAAATAACAGTTGGTGTTTTAGATGGAAAATCGTTGCCGATTATAGAAATAGTTCCTAAAGGACAATTTTATGATTTTAAGTCAAAATATCAAAAAGGTGGGTCTAAACATATAATACCTGCTAATGTGAACAAAAAAGTTTATGATACAGCTCAAAGTTATGCTGAACAAATTTACAAATTTTTTAGATGTAAGGCTGTTTGTAGGGTTGACATGATTGTAGATAAAAATGATAAAGTATGGGTGCTAGAAAATAATACTATTCCAGGTATGACAGAAACATCTCTAATCCCTGAAGCAAGTTGTTTTGCAGGATGTAATTTTGAAAGTTTAGTTTTAAAAATTATAGAGAGCTCTATAAGAAATGTCTAAAAAAAGACGTTATGTTTATAAAGCGGTTTATACAAGCAGAGGTATTTCTAACTCTAGTAGGAAAGGAAGAAAGTTTTTAAAAATTTTTCTATTTATAGTATCTTGTGTAGTGATTATATTTGCAATTTATATTGCTTGTAAAAAATTATTTGATATTGCATATAATTCTAATAAGATGATTATAAAAGACATAAAAATAGTAGGTACTAAAAACGTAACGAAAACAGAAATACGAGAGCTTTTGCCGTTTAATGTTGGAGATAATCTTTTAAAAATTAATCTTTCTGAAGCAGAAAATGAAATAAAAAAATTAAAACCAGAATTGAAAAATATTGTTATGCATAGATCTTGGCAAAAAGTACAAGTTAGACTTTACGAAAGAACGCCAGAAGCGTTTATAATCAATAAAGATGAATTGTTAGGTGTAGATTTTGATGATACCCCATTTCCATTACGCGGTTTTATGAGTGCAATGAAAGTGCCTAAGTTGCTTTATAGTACAGATAAAGAAAGAAAACAATTGTTGGATTTTATTAAAAGGTTTAAGAGCGTTGCAGGAGATTTCTTAAGTAATATTTTAGAGATTAAAATGAGTAGTACAGGAGACGTTGTTTTTGTCATTAATTCAAACACTGTAGTTTTCTGGGGTGATGAAATGCCAGAACAATTGTTTTATAAGTTTAAAAAATTTCAGAAAATTTATGTTGATGCAATGTCTAGATATAAAAATATAGAGTATATTGATATGACTTTGTATTTGTTTGGGAGAGCAATTGTAAAACCAGTTAAGTAGAGGATAAAAATGTCAAAAAAATCTCTTGTAGCGGGTCTTGATATTGGGAGTAACAAGGTATGTTGCGTAGCTGGAATGCGTGACCAAGACACAAGGATAGTAAAAATATTAGGTGCTGTTTGTGTGCCTTGTGATGGTATAAAAGCGGGTGCAGTTATAAATATACAAGAAACGGCTTTAGCTATTGGCAAAGCTTTTGAAGAGACAGAAAAAGTAGTGGGTGGACAAATAGGGAATGTAGTTACTGCTATGAGAGGAAGTTTTATTAAGTCTAAAAATTCTAAAGGTGTTGCAAATATAAGTTATTCAAATAGAGAAATTTCTCAAGAGACAGTTGATAATGCTTTAGAAAGTGCAAAGAAACAAATACGATTAGAACCTGATCAAGAAATACTTCAAATAATACCTAGAGAATATATATTGAACCAGCAAAGAGGCATACAAAATCCTATTGGAATGGAAGGTACATATATAGAAGTTGACGTTTGTGCTTTTATTGCTTCTAGTAGTAATATAGGCAATATTGCTAAATCTATGAACTCTATTGGTGTAAATTGTGATGATAGAGTTTATGGTTATTTGTCTGCAAGTGATATATTAGTTACAAAAGAAGAGAAAGAGTTAAGTTGTCTTGTTGTTGATTTTGGAGGTCTTACAACAGGACTTGTGCATTATTTAGATGGTATTATTAGACACACTGATGAGCTTTCTGACGGGTCAGATTATATTACAAGAGATATAGGACATAAGTTGAGAGCAACTTATTCTGTTTCAAAAGATGTTAAAGAGAAATATGGTGCGGCATTTATGTATAGCGATTTTAAGAATGAAGAGTTTGAATATAAGTCTGCAGATGGTAGAAGTATAAAGAAATGTGATAGATTAGAGCTTGTAAATGGCATAATTACTCCACGAATAGATAGAATTTTGTACGAGATTAAAGAAATTATAAATAGAAATAATTATGGAGATGAGTTTTTGTCGGGAGGCATAATTCTTACAGGCGGAGGTAGTAATCTTGCTGGACTTACTGAAGCTTTTGAAAAAGCTTTTAATTGTTCAGTCAGAACGGGCGTACCAAACTCAGAAAAAGTTGTTGGTCCAAGTGAGATGTTAATGAATCCGTCTTATACTACAGCTATAGGAGCTATAGTTTCGAGTTTTTCGAATGGGAAATATGTTAAAAGAAAAAGTTCTGGTAGTGGTATGATGTCGAGAATATCAAAATGGTTTGAGGAAGTTTTTTAAATGAGCATGAAAATAGTTTTGCCTCAAGAAGAGGTAAATTCAGGTCAGTTTGCTACAATTAAAATTTTAGGTATTGGCGGTGGCGGTTGTAATGCTGTAAATAGAATGATTGCTGCAAATGTGGGAAATGTGGAATTTGTAGCAATCAATACAGATGCACAAGCTTTGCTTAAGTCTGCAGCTCCTGACGTTTTGCAAATAGGTGAGAAGATAACTAAAGGACTTGGAGTTGGTGGTAATCCAGAAATGGGCAGGCAATCTGCAGAGGAAAGTTTAGAAGAAATAAGAGGGCGATTAACTGGTGCAGATATGGTATTTATTACTGCTGGTATGGGCGGAGGGACTGGTACAGGTGCAGCGCCTATTGTAGCTAAACTTGCAAAAGAATCAGGCATTTTAACTATCGGGGTTGTTACAAAGCCTTTTGAACATGAAGGTAAAGTTAGAATGACACAAGCAGAAGAGGGGATTAAAAACCTTAAAGAGTTTACAGATGCTTTAATTGTTATTCCAAATGAAAGAGTTTTTAATGTTATCAATGAGAGAATAGCTTTAGACACTTTTTACCAGATTATAGATGATGTTTTAAGACAAAGTATTCAAGCCATTACAGATGTTATAACAGTGACTGGTGAAATTAATAGAGATTTTGCAGATGTTAGAAATATTTTGTCTAATGCAGGTACTGCTTTAATAGGTATTGGAGAAAGTACAAGTGACATTCCTAAAGAAGCTGTAAAAAAGGCTTTAACAAGTCCACTTCTTGATAATTACGATATTTCTAAAGCAAAAAAAGCTTTAGTTAATATAACTACAAATTCTAGTGTAACAGCTTTTACTTTACAAGAAATATTTACTGATATAAAAAATTATGGTATTAATGGTCATGTATTTTTTGGACATACAATAGATAATAGGCTTGATGATAAAATTAAAGTTACTATTATTGCCACAGGGTTTGCTAGTGACGATTTGCCTGATAATCTTCCTGTAACTACCCAGCAGGAGTTATTTTCAGATCAAAAATTTAAAACAGAAGATATAGAACCTTCAAAACCTGCCTATACATATTGGAAACCTAAATTTTTAAAATGAATACAATAGAAAAATTTGTAGTTCATAAAAAATTTAATCATAAGCACTTTACAAGTACCATTTTGGCTGGCAACTTAAAAGATAAAATAGTACGCGATAAATTCTTAATTTCACAAGGTTTAAATCCAACTAATTTGGTTCTTGCAAATCAGGTACATAGTGCTAATATCAAAATTGTTGGAAACACTGATAGTGGTAATTTTATTGATAATTGTGATGGCTTAATTACTAACGATAAGTCTATAATGCTAGGTGTTTTTACGGCAGACTGTGTGCCTTTACTTATAACAAATGGGACAATTAAAGCTGCAATTCATGCTGGTTGGAAAGGTATTTATTTAGGGATACTAGAAAATACAATTGAGGTTTTTAAGAATAAGTTTTCTGTACATGTTAAAGATATTGAAGTTTACATTGGTCCTCACATTCGCTTTTGTTGTTATGAAGTTGGTAAAAATTTTGAAGATCTTTTTAATTTAAAGTTACAAGATAATAAATTAGATTTATCAAGAATTGTTTTTAATAAGCTAAAAAACTTAGGACTTGTTAATATTTTTGATGTCAATAAATGTACTTTTTGCCAAGACGACTACTTTTTTTCTTATAGGCGAGATAAAACATCTAAAAGAATGTTATCTTTAATTGTTTAATTATTAAATTGTTAAAAAATTGGTGTAGTCTGAATCTGAGTCTGATTTAATTTTGAAATGACATAACCAATACACTTTTTTATCTTTTTATATATGAATTAATACAAAATCTTAAAAACCGGTCAACTCCAGCTAATATAGTTTCTATTGCCGAATTAATTTATAAAGGAGCTAAATAATGGAATGTTTAACATGTCGAATACTACAAGGAGATGTAGTCCCGCCTGGTGGTATTTTTTATAGAGATGAGGATTTTGTTATTTGCCATACTTTAGATGTAGATATTTTGGGATATATGATTGTTTCTCCAGTTAGACACATACAAAGTTATGATGAACTTTCAAGCAAAGAAGCAGAAAAGTTAGGTTTACATATACACACACTAACTCGATTTTTAAAAACAAAGATTCATGACATTCAAAAAATTTATATTTGTAGTTTTAATGAGGAAACTCATCACTTGCATTTTCATGTTTTCCCTAGATATGCATGGATGTTAAGTTCTGAAAATATTCATACCGATGGGAAAATAGATGCTGCAAAAATTTTTAGCCAGATGAGAAAAACGTACAAAGTTGGTATTAGTAACCAGATGAAGAATAAAATATATCTTCTTGCTGAGCAATTTAAAGCCTTTTTCCCAGAAGATAAGGATTAGAAAAATGTCAAATTTCACCTCCACCGCGTTCTATTCTATATTACCACCACCCTGGGCGCCTAAACCTTTTTAAGTTTGTAAATTATTCCAGGACATTAGATATATCCAGGATATAACAAAGATAAGCATTAAACGATTTGTTAAGAATTTATGGTATTAAGAACTAAAAAACAGTATTTTATAAAAAAGAGGTACAGTTGAATTGTGAACAATGGTTACGTAACAAATTTATTAATCGACACCAGAAACGCAAATAAAGAGATATATCCGTATAATATTTTTCCTTTAAAAAATCACCAAAACATCAAATTGGATAACAAAGTAACATTTTTTATCGGTGAAAATGGAACTGGTAAATCAACTTTAATTGAGGCTATTGCGCTTGCATATGGGTTCAATGCTGAAGGAGGATCAACGAGTTTTTCTTTTGAAACAAAAAATTCTTCTTCTGAACTTTACAAACATATAAGAATGAAAAGATCGTTAAAAAGACCAAAAACTGGATATTTTTTTAGAGCAGAAAGTTTTTATAACGTTGCTACAAATATTGAAAGTTTAGATGAACTGCCTGCTCCATGTGAGAAAATAATTAAGGCATATGGTGGAAAGTCTTTGCATGAACAATCGCGAGGAGAATCGTTTTTTTCTTTAATCTTAAATAGATTTTGTAAAAATGGATTTTACATACTTGATGAACCAGAATCTGGCCTGTCTTTAGAAAGACAGTTTGCATTTATTTCTAGGCTTAATGAACTTGTTGACGAGCAATCTCAGTTTATTATTGCTACGCATTCACCAATAATATTGGCTTACCCACATTCTACCATATATCAAATAACCGAAAATGGTATGTGCGAAGTTGAATATGAACAAACAAATGCTTTTAAATTTATGAAAATGTTTGCTGAGAATCATTCTAATTTTTTAAATGAATTACTAAAAGCAAAGGAGTAGGTTAATTAATATAACAGTTTTAGATGAACATCATGAAGTTATGCTGTTTTGGGAAGAAAATAAGAATAATTTACCTACAACATTGTTGCATGTGGATTTTCATTCAGACATGTGAGCGCCAGGTAGCCCAATTGATTATCAATTTTACAAGACGCCCGGTTTCTTGAAAATGTCAATCTACACTGAAAGTATTTACGATCTAGTTGAAAAGGGTGTTTGCATTACTAGCTTTTTGTTACCTTCTGTTTTAAGGTATGGGTTTGATAATATTATATTTTTAAAACCAATTGGTAATGAAGAACAGATATCTGAACAACGTCAAATAGGCACAGTAAATGGAGAAGGAAAATTTATAAGAAATCCAAATAATAAAAATACTTTATTTTTCCCAGATAAAAAAATCGTTTAATTACATTCAAACAACATCTTTAAAAAATGTAAATTGCGATGATTATGTATTAGATATTGATATGGACTTTTTTCGTGTAATATGAACCCTTTGCCTTATAAAAGTATTTTTTATACGTATCCAGATAAAGCTATGGAAGAAATCACAGAGTGGAATAAGTCAGCAAGCAAATACAAGATTAATTTAGGTTTGATAAAAACAGAGAACAATGGAAACTATGTTTCAGAATATCCAACTTTAAAACCCGTATACAACGATAACATAGAGTGGATCAAATATTCTGTAGAAAACTTTATTTATAGCTTAAAAAAGAAACCAAAATATGTATCAATTTGCATATCTGAAAAATCTGGATATACTCCAAAAAAATATGTTGATTTCTTGGAAAAATATTTAATTGATAAACTAAATGTATGGTGTGTTGATAAACCTAAATATCCAGGTGAAGCATCGAAAAGGAAATTGACAGCCCCATTATGCCATTACCAGCTACTGTGTAATAGTGCTAGTGTCTTTAAATATTAGTTTCTTATTTGCTGTTTTTAACATTTGTGGAGTTGGTGGGTCACTTTCTATGTAAAAGTTTTCTTCATTTTTGTCTTTCAATGCATCTTTTGTATATACACAACGAGGATTCCATAATAGCCAGTTTCCAACTTTGTTATCATAACAAGCCTGCATTTGAGCTCTTACTTCATTTTTACCGTATTTATAGCCCAAACTAAAATCTTGTAACCAGGGACGAAGTTTTTCTTGCGGTATTCTTTTTAATGCTCCTTCTATAGAATAATAAACTACTTTGTACGGTTCTTTGTTTGGTTCTTCTATACCATAATTCCATTTTCCGTAATGAGAAGGGTACACCATAGGACTTACATAATCCACGCATTCTGTCATTTCAATTATTTTTTGGCCTATGCCTAAATCGTCATCTGCTGTAGTGGTTAATCCAAAAACATCTATAGAAATTTTTGTTCCTTTAGATTTTAACTGACTGCTAGCTTCTTTTAAAAAGCCAACTAAAGCTTTTGATGCTTCTGATGGAGAATGGGGTTTGGAATATCTGCAATTTTTTGTGTTTCCATCAGATGGGAAACGTATATAGTCAAATTGAATTTCATCAAACCCTATCTCAGCAGCTTTTTTAGCTATTTGCAAATTATATTGCCATGCTTCTTTATTATAAGGGTCAAGCCAGGCCACATTTCGTCTATCTGTCCAAATTGTTCCGTCTGGATTTTTAACTGCAAGTTCTGGTTTTTTTCTAGAAATTGCATTATCTCTAAAAACAACTATTCTTGCTATAGTGTAGATTCCTTTTTCTTTTAACTGCTTTATGTATTGTTCTATATCTGGTATAGCTGGCTCATATAAATTGTATGAATTCACTATTTTTATCCCATTAATATAAACGCGCCCCTCATACTCTTTTATATCTATAACGGCTGCATTTAGCTCTGTATTGTCAAAAAGGTCTGCTGCAGCTTCTCTATATTTTTTTGAGCCGCTTACCCACGCAGAGAGATGTATTCCTCTTATAAAATTACCAAAGATTTGTTTGTTGTTAGTGATGCTTGTTATAGTTGTTTTAGCTATTTGGTATGATAAAGTTTCTTCTTCTTGAGGTTTTTCTAAAACAACAGCTCTATTGTTAGAGTTTGTTGGGTGAGTAATACAACCTTGTAAAATAAAAAATAGTAATAGTACAAATTTAATATTTTGTTTTTGCATATCTTTAATTTTACTTGAAATTAATAATTTTTGTCAATTAAATGTAGTATCTCACAACCTGTTTCCTCTAGGGGCTTACACTTGCAATTTCCAAAAGGTTTATTATGACTTCAATATCTAAGTGTAAAAGAAAATAATAGACATGCCTAAATATGTAATTTGAAGAAAAGAGATAAAGAACAAGAATTCAAAAATTTTTAATTAACGAAATACTATATAATATTTAAGCTGGCAAGTCATGTACAAGTGGATTGAGGTAATAATTTTGTTTCTACTAAAAATAAAGAGCAAGCATATATAGTTAGCCTGCTCCTTATTTTTCAAGCATGAATTATTTTTAGTTTATTACTTTATTTAGTACCGACTACTCTTGTTACTACTCTTCTATTTTTAGACACAAGGGCCTATATTTTATAAGAGAACTTAAGAAGACCGCTTATGGAGTTACCAGCGTTTCCATCAGAGTACTTGGAGGAAAGGTCAATGGAAAGGTTTTTGTAAGAAGAATTAAATCCAGCTTCAATGATCCCACGTCCGCCACCAAGCACAGGAGT
>JAISOG010000025.1 GCA_031275795.1 Candidatus Endomicrobiellum incisitermitis | reverse complement strand
AATAAGTATTATGAGAAGTATATAAGCAGTAATCCAATACTTTTGGCAATAGTGTTTAGTGAAAACAAAGATATTGCTTGTAAGTTTGAAAGAGTAAATTGAGTATGAGAGAAAGTAGGAATACTTTCATGAATAATTTTAAAAAAGTCAAGTTGATTTTATTTTTTGTCCTTTTTATTTTTTGTATATTTTTTGGATGCAAACAAAAAAAAGTTATTATAGAAGAAACCCCTCCCATATCAGAACAAGCAATAGAAAAGTTTACTATTACTCAGACAAATGAAGGTAAATTAAAGATGATTTTAGAAGCAGAATCTGCCACAATAAATGAAGAAACTCAAATTGCTAATTTAAAATTACCTATTGTGAAATTTTATAATAGTGGAGATTATGCTTCTACTCTTGTTACTGAGAAAGCAAAAATAAATATGGAAACCTATGATATAGAAGGTGTTGGTAAATGTACTATTGACACTATAGATAACGAACGACTTCAAACTATGGATTTGATGTATGATGCATCCAAAGAATTAATATATAGCAATAGAGATATCCTAATTACAAAGCTGGGTCAAAAAATTTATGGAACAAGTTTTCACTCTGATACAAAACTAGATAATATTATAATAAAAGATCAGAGGACAGTAATTGATTAGGTTTAATATTGCATTTTTTATTATTTGTTTTTTTGTTAGGTTCTCTTTTGCAAATGTTACATCTGAAAAGACTGTTATAACTGGTGATACAATGGAAATAAAAAATGCAGGCAAGGTAACTATTTCTAAAGGTCATTCTGTTGCAGTTAATGAATATAGTATTGTAAATGCCGATGAAATGTCTTATGATAAAGAAAAATCTTTAATTTCAGCTAAGGGTAGTGTTAAACTGTTTTCTAAAACTCAAGAATTAGAACCGGTTGAAGTTTATGGTAATTATTCAAATTATAATCCAAAAACTCAAAAAGGAAAAGTTTGGGGAAATGCATTAATAAAATATCTTGTTAATAATTCTACAGCCCCTTTGGTTTTACGCGCTAAAGAAATCTATGTAGATAAAAGCAAGCAAACTCTAGATGCACGTAATAATGTTGTAGTTACAACATCTTCTGGAACAATTTACGCTGATAATGGCAATTTTGACAAAAAAACTTTAAGAGTTGTTTTTAAAAAAGATAAAAAAAAGCCTCTAGCACATGTGTTAAGTGATGGTAAAAAGGGAGTATATGAAGCAGATGAAATGATTTTTTATCATTCTAAAAATGATGATAAAAGGATAATTATGAAAGGTTCTGTTTTAGGAAAAATTAAAATGGAAGATGAAAAAAATGATATTAAAAACTGAAGAATTATTTAAGAAATATAAGTATAGAATGGTTGTAAATGGTATAAGTATAAGCGTAAGGAAAGGGGAAGTTGTAGGTCTTTTAGGTCCCAATGGAGCTGGTAAAACAACAACATTTTATATGACAGTAGGTCTTATAAAACCTTATGATGGTAGTGTGTATTTAGACAATGAGGAAATAACAGATTGGACTATGTATCAAAGAGCAAGAGCAGGTATTGGTTATCTATCTCAGGAGTCATCTATATTCCGTGGACTTACTGTTGAGGATAATTTGTTTGCTATAGCGCAAATGTTATCCATTGAAAAATCTCAACAAAAGGAAAAAGTAAATACACTGCTTTCAGATTTTGGCCTTGCAAAATTGCGTAAACAACAAAGTGTGACTTTGTCTGGAGGAGAAAAAAGAAGACTTGAAATTGCAAGAGCTTTGATTACAGATCCTAAGTTTTTGCTTTTAGATGAACCTTTTGTTGGAATTGACCCTGTAACTGTTGATGAGATTCAAAAAATTATAAAAAGTTTAAAAGAAAGAGGCTTAGGAATACTGGTAACAGATCACAATGTAAGAGAAACTCTTGAGATTATAGATAGAGCTTATATAATTTATGAAGGTAAAATTTTACTTGAAGGAACTGCCCAAGATTTGCTAAATAACCCAAAAGCAAGGAAAGTTTATCTTGGTGATAACTTTAAGATGTAACTATTGATTGAAAGATTATAAACAAATTTTGTATATTTTAACGTACTACAAAGGAGATAAAATGCAGATCAATATTACCGCTAGACACTTAAAATTAACAGACGCTATTGATTCTTATGTACGCAAAAAAGTTTTAAAATTTGATAAGTTTTATGATGGAGATGATGTTTATTCACATGTAATCCTATCAGTAGAAAAGAATAGACAGATAACAGAAATAATTTTTCATATAGGAAAAATTTCATTTAGAGCAAAAGACCAATCAAAAGATTTATACGCATCAATAGACTTAGCTTCAGATAAACTCGAAAAGCAACTTAAAAAACATAAAGAAATTTCAAAAGATCATAGAAAGGAACCATCAAAAGAGTATACGACTTTAGAAGAAGTTTTTTCTTATGATGTTATGGACGACTCTAGGACAAAAATTGCTGAGATAAAACGTTTTGATTTAAAACCTGTAAGCTTAGAAGAAGCTATTGATGAAATGGATAATCTGGGATATAGAGTTTATATGTTTAAAGATGGACAAAAAGATAAAATATGTGTGCTTTATAGGAATGATAGTGGTTCAATAGTGCTTTTAGAACCTAACGAAAAAATGTAGCACAAAAATAGGAGAAACTTAGATGAAAATTATGGATTTTTTGAGCCAAAATGAAATTATTGTTGATTTGAAGGCAACAGATAAAAAGTCAGCAATAGTTGAACTAGTAAATGTTTTAGAAAAAACAAAAAAAATCAAAAAAGCTGATGAAATTATAAATGTGCTTTTAGAAAGAGAAAAGCTAGGTTCAACAGGAATTGGACAAGGTGTAGCTATTCCTCATGCTAAAACAGATGTACTTTCAGAAGAAATGGGAGTGCTTGGCATATCTAATAAAGGAATAGAGTTTAACTCTTTAGACGGAGAATTAGTGCATATAATTTTTCTTCTAGTAGGACCTGTGGAAGTGGCTGGACAACATTTAAAGGCATTATCTAGAATTTCAAGATTATTTAAAGATAAATTTTTAAGACAAGCTATAAGGGAAGCTAAAACGACAGAAAACGTTGTAAAAATTATACAGCAAGAGGATATATATTAAAATATGGATATAAAAACCCTTCTTACTGAAAAAGCTAAAGATTTTAAACTCGAGCTTTTAGTAGGTAAAGAGGGGTTAGATAGAAAAATTTTAGTGCCTGATATAAATAAGCCAGGTTTGGCTATTGCTGGTTTTTTTGAACATTTCCCCTATGAACGTATACAGGTTATTGGTATAATAGAACATACATACTTAAAACACTTAAGTTATGATGAACAATTAAAAGTTTTAAATAAAATTTTTTCTCATGAAAAATCCGTGGGCTGTATTTTAACAAGAAATTTAGAGCCTACAGGAGCAATGTTTAAAACTTTTGCTGATTTAAACATTCCTTTATTAAGCACAGAATTAAGATCTTCTATGTTTATGGGAGATTTAGGTTATTATCTAAATGAAAAACTTGCTCCATCGATTAAAATTCATGCTGTTATGACAAATGTTTATGGGCTAGGAGTTTTAATTATTGGGAAGTCTGCAATTGGTAAGTCTGAATGCGCTATAGAACTTGTTAAAAGAGGGCATAAATTTGTTGCTGATGATGTTGTAAACATAAGAAAGCGTTCAGGGCGAACTTTAGTAGGTAGTGGTTTAGAGGTTACTAAGCACCTTATAGAAATAAGAGGTATAGGAATAATAGATGTTAAGGATTTGTTTGGTATTGGCAATATTTTAGATGAATCTAAAATAGAGCTTGTAATAAGGCTGCAAGACTGGGGAGATTCAAAGCAGTATGATAGAGCAGGTTTAGATGAGTCTTACATTGAATATTTAGGTGTGAAGATTCCAGAAGTTGTAGTGCCTGTGGCACCAGGTCGTAACCTTGCTGTTTTAGTCGAAACTGCAAGTTTAAATCAAAGGATTAAAAATAAAGGTTGTTTTACTGCCAGAGATTTAGATGTTAGGTTACAAAAAGAGATAAACAAAAATAGTTTATGACTAAATTATATATAATTTCAGGAATGTCTGGTGCTGGAAAAAGTCAAACGCTTAAGATTTTTGAAGATTTTGGTTTTGAGTGTGTTGATAATATGCCGGTTGTAATGTTCCAACCTTTTTTAGATAGTTGTCTTAAGAACAAAGATAAATATAAAAATGTTGCAATTAGTATTGATTCTAGAGCAGGTAAAGATTTATCTCATTTCAAAGAAATTCTAGTGGTTTTAAAAAATAAAAAGATTAAATATAAAATTATTTTTTTGGACGCTACTGATAAAGTTTTAATAAGACGTTATTCAGAAACACGTCGCAGACATCCCTTAGGTAAGTCGGTTTCTTTAGGCATATCTCTTGAAAGAGAAATTATAAAAGACATTTTTGAAGTTGCAGATGAAGTTATAGACACTTCAGTCCTAACTATAGGTGAATTAAAAAAAACTATTTCAGTAATCGCAGAAGTTAATCAATTTGGTAGACAATATTTAAATATATCTGTAGTTTCTTTTGGATATAAATATGGAATTCCTAATGACTCAGATATTGTCTATGATGTGCGTTTTATAACAAATCCAAATTATGTGTACGAACTAAAATACAAAACAGGCCAAAATAAAGCTGTTAAGGACTATATAAAAAAGCAAAAAGAATTTAAAGGTTTTTTTAGTATGTTTTCTAAATTAATAGAGTTTACTTTGCCCTACTACATAAAGGAAGGTAAAAGTTACTTAACTATTGCAGTTGGTTGTACAGGTGGTAGACATAGATCAGTTTTTATTGCAGAAAAACTTGCTGATTTTTTAAAAAGTCAAAAATATAAAGTACAACTAAATCATAGAGACATATTGCAAAGTAAATAATAGACGATTACCTCTTTCTGGGAGAGTAATTATGGTTAAAATTGTTATAGCAGCACATGGTAACCTGGCTAAATCTTTAATTAATTCTGTAGAACTTATAGTTGGCAAGCAGGAAAATCTTTATGCTATTTCTAATGAAAAAAGTGATAGCCTGACACAGTTACAAGATAAAATAAAAATCCTTTTAAGCGATATAATAGATCAAGATGGTGTTTTAATACTTACAGACATGATGGGTGGTAGCCCAAACAATGCTTCTTGTAGAATGCTTGATGATTTTAAAGTTGAAATTATTTCAGGTGTAAATCTTCCTATGTTATTATCTGCTATTTTTGCAATTAAAAACTCTCAAGATGTTTCACAATTGGCTGATAAAGTTTTTACTGAAAGTCAAAAAAGCATAATTAATATTAGAAAGGCTTTGTTTGAGAAGAAATAGTATGTTAAGTGAGGAAGGATAGTGCCTATATCCCTTGTAAGAATAGATGACAGACTTATTCATGGCCAAGTAGTCCAAGGTTGGCTTAAAGTAATTCCTGTGGATATTCTTTTGGTAGCTTCAGATATTGCAGCTGAAAACAAAATGCAAAAAATGCTTATGGAAATGGCTGTCCCCAGTGATATCAAGCTTGAAGTAAAGAGTCTGCAAGATGCAGTCGCGGGTTTAAAAGTAGTTAATTGTAAATATAATATTATGGTTTTAGTTGCAAGCCCCAAAGAAGCTTTTTATATACTGGAACAGGGTGTGAGATTTAATTCTTTAAATATTGGAGGTATGCACTTTTGTAGTGGGAAAAAACAAATTTTAAGTAATGTTTGTGCTGATGATAGCGATATTAAATTTTTATATAGAATTTACCAGAAAGGCATTGAGTTAGAGTCGAGGATTTTGCCAGGAGATGAAAGGTTGAATATTATTCCTTTGATAGAAAAAGAATATTTAACTTTACCCGAGGTGGAAAAATGAGTAAAGTTAAATTTATTTTTTGTGTACATAATCACCAACCGATTGGTAATTTTGGTTGGGTTTTTGAAAAAGCTTATCAGTCAGCATATAAACCGTTTTTAGATGTTTTATCTAAACACAGTGACATAAAATGGAACTTACATTTAAGTGGAATTCTTTGGGAATATTTAGAAAGAGAACATAAAGACTATATTAAGATTGTTCAAGATTTTGTTGATAAAGAAAAGATAGAAATATTATCTGGAGGTTATTTTGAACCTATAATGTCTTCTGTTCCAGATAAAGATAAACTTGGACAAATAGAGAAGTTAACGAAATATTTGAAAAGTAAATTTGGGAAATCTCAGGCAAATGGCATATGGCTTGCAGAAAGAGTATGGGAACCTTCTATGGCAAAAATTTTTGCTCAAGCGGGTATGAAATATACAGTTTTAGATGATTGCCATTTTGCAAATGCAGGGTTTGATGTCGATAAATTAAATGGTTATTATACAACAGAAGAAGAGGGGTATAAATTAGACATATTCCCTATAAGCCAAAAGATGAGATATTTGGTTCCTTTTTCTAATGTAGAAGATACGATTGAACATTTTAGATATTTGATACAAAAGAGTCCAGTAGAAGATACTATCGTTATTATGGCAGATGACGGTGAGAAGTTTGGAATGTGGCCTAGTACATATAAACATGTTTATGAGAACAAATGGTTGCATAATTTTTTGACCGCATTAGAAAATAATTCAGATATTGTAGAGACTGTAACTTTTAGTGAGATTCTAAAATCAAGGGAGTCTTCTCAAAGGGTATATTTGCCATGCTCATCTTACTTTGAAATGTCTCAATGGGCATTACCATTTGAGTTGCAAGAGAATTTTGAAAATGTTTTAAATAGAAATACTTGTGATATTGAAGCAAGAAAGTTTTTAAGAGGAGGGTTTTGGAGGAATTTTCTTGTAAAATATGAAGAGTCAAATAATATGCATAAAAAGATGCTCTATATAAGTAATAAAGTTGAATGTTTAAAAGATGATGATAAGAAAGCTTTTAAAAAAGCTAAAGATTTTTTGTATGCTGGACAATGCAATTGTGCATATTGGCATGGAGTTTTTGGAGGCATTTATCTTCCTCATTTGAGGAATGCTGTTTATAGTAATATTATAAAAGCTGAAAACTGTTGTAATAAGTCTATGTTTAAAAAATCTTCTTGGAATATTTTTGATATAAATTGTGACGGTCAAGACGAGTACTTGTATGAATGTAAAACACAAAATATTTATATATCTGCATATTCTGGAGGCTCAATTTTTGAGTGGGATATTTTTAAAATTAGTTACAATTTATTGAATGTGTTTACAAGACGCTATGAACCTTACCATAAAAGATTAAAAGAAAATATTGATAAGGCTGTAATAGCAAATGATAATTCACTAGAAGTACAAAGTATACACAATGATTCTATTGAAGTTAAAGAATTCGGGCTAGATAAGTATCTCGTATATGATAATTATAAAAGAAACTCTTTAATTGATCACTTTTTTCCATGTGATATAGAGTATGATTCTTGTGTGTTTGGCAGGTATGAAGAAAAAGGTGATTTTGTGTCTGGCAAATATGAAGTGAAAGTAGTTGATGGGAGAAAATTTTTAAAAAAGCAAGCAAAACTTAGCTTGTGCCGTTATGGTAGTGTTTGTGGAAAAAATGTTAAGCTCGTTAAAGAAGTTTTCCCGTTGACAAATGGCTATCATGTAGGCTATTCTATAAAAAATAATTGTAGTGATAATTTAGAGATTTGTTTTTCTCCAGAACAGATGTTTGCCTTTTCTTCAAAAACAGGAGATGATGTGGGAAATTTAAAAAATATTGAAATTTGGAAAAGATACGACGATTATCTAAAAATAGAAATAGAGCTTAAATTATCTGAAAAATGTGATTTGTTTGTTTATCCAGTTGAAACTGTTATCAATTCTGATAATGGCTATGAACGGACATATCAAGGAACAGCCGTGATGCCATTAGTTAGATGTAATATAGAATCTGGCAAAGAAAAGAAGTTTTCTATGGATGCAGTTGTAAATTTTAAATAATGTGTAGGTGGCCTATGACAGAAAGTATATTTTTTTACGCTTTAATAGGTTCGGTTTGTAGTATGGACATAACTGCTTTTGGGCAGTTTATGATTTGTCGTCCTATATTTTGTGCTCCTATTGTTGGTTATTTTATGGGAAATGTTAATACTGGACTTTGGATAGGTATGATTGTAGAGTTGCTTTGGGTAAATGCTATCCCAATGGGCGTAATAGTGCCAGTTGACGTTTCTTTGATAAGCATTTTATCTACTTTTTGGGTATGCAAATATTTTCTTGGAGTACAAGAAGCAGCGGTTTTTGCTTTAGTTTTAGCTGTTCCTTTTGCGTATTTTTATAGAAACATGGATATATCTGGGCGAAATTTTAACACTAAAATTATGCATTTTGTTGAAGATGGTATAAAAAACCAAAAATATTGGCGTATGTATGCGGGTATATATGTAGGACTTTTTCTTTTTGCATTAAGACTTTTTTTGTTTTATTTGTTTGCTATGTATGTTGGAGGTTTAATATATTCTGGACTTTATTTACAACTATCTCAATTTATTATTTTGGGTTTAAGAAATGCTTGGTATTTGCTACCTGTAGTTGGTTTTGCATTAGTTATAAAAGAGTTTAATATTTTTAGAAAATTGTTTTTTAAGGAACTTTAAGATGATTAAAGTATATATAAAAATGTTTGTGAGGTCTTTTTTCTTGCAGGCGTTATGGAATTTTGAAAGAATGCAAAACATAGGTTTTGTTTATATTTTAAAGCCATTCTTAGATAAAGTGTATCTGGATGAAAAATCTAAGCAAGAGGCTCTAATAAGACATATAGGCTATTTTAATACTCACCCATATATGGCCAATTTACTTTTTGCTATAGTTGCAAACTTAGAAAAAGAAAAAAGTGAAAGTAAACCAAATCCCCTTGGCATAAGTATAAGTGGTATCAAAAATCAAATGGAAGGTCCACTAGCAGCAATTGGCGACCCTTTATTTTTTGGTTCGTTAAGGCCTTTAGTAGCTTGTTTTAGTATTTTAGTTATGTTGTTGTTTATGAAATTTTTAGATCAGAGTTTTCAAGAGTATGCAATTTTTGTGCCGATTATTTTTATTGTTGGCTATAATGTTTTTCATATTGTTTCTAGATGTTGGCTTATGTTTATAGGTTTTAAGTTTGGCAAAGATAGTTTTTCTGTCATTTCAAATGCTAAAACTTTAATGCCTATAATAAAATATGCTGGATTTATTGTTGCTATAGTTGCGTTATTTGTATATCTACTAATTTTTAAATCTAGTCCTATAAGCAACTTGTTTTTTAGAATCAAAGAAAACGACTTGGTTTTATATATAATAGTTTTTTTGTTTTCAATAATTTTTAGTAGATTGGGAATAGTTTTTTTACTTTACAGCATAATAATAATATGTTCCTTAGTGTCTTATATAAGGATTTAAAATGAAAGAAAAGATTATAACTGTTTCTAATAAGATGGGTTTGCATGCAAGGCCTGCAGCTATGCTTGTGCAAACTGCAAATAAGTATCAATCTTGTGTGAAAATTATAAAAGATGACTTCGATATAGATGCAAAAAGTATTATGGGAATTATGTCTTTGGCTGCAGGACAAGGAAGTCAGTTGAAATTTATTGCAGACGGTCCAGATGAAAACGAAGTTTTAACTGAGCTTGAGAGTTTGTTTAAATCTAATTTCAGTGAATAAGAGGAAATAAGATGCCAAAATCGAAAAATATCATCTTAAAAGGAGTTGCTGCATCCGCAGGTGTAGCTATAGGGAAAGCATTTCTTCTAGATGAAGATGATTTTTGTCTAATTTATAAAAAAATTCCTAAGAATGCAAGAGAAAGTGAAAAAAAACGTCTTGATGATGCAATTGAGAAAACAAGACAAGAACTTAAAGAAATTTATAATAAAATTAATGATGTTTTGGGTGAAAATTATGCTCATATAACAGACGCTCATATTTTGATTTTAGATGATCCAACTATGAGAGAAGATGTTTATAAACTTATAGAAGATGGCACTAATGCAGAATATGCCATATTTAAAGTAATAGATAAGATTATTCGTTCTTTTGAATCAATTAAAGATGATTATTTTAAAGAGAGAAAAGTTGATGTACAGGAAGTTGGTAAAAAAATTCTAGCAAATTTGTTGGGCAAGCAAGAAAGAAACCTTATAAATTTAAAAGAAAATTCTATAGTGGTTGCTCACACTTTGTCACCTGCAGATACTGTTACAATAAGGGAAAAGCTAATTAAAGGTTTTGTTATTGATATTGGTGGAAAAACTTCGCACACTGCTATTATGGCGCAAGGGCTTGGAATACCTGCTGTGGTTGGTTTAAAAATTGCATCTTCTCAAATAAGAACAGAAGATACAATAATACTAGACGGAAATGTTGGTGAAATAATATTAAACCCATCTGAAGAAATATTGGAAAAATATCAAAAAGATTATGATAGGCAATATGAACAGATCAAAGAGTTAAAAAAATTAAAAGATTTAAGTATTGAAACTATAGACAAGCACAGTGCTTTGATTTTTGCAAATATTGATAACTCTGATGAAGTATCAACTGCTTTAAATAATGGAGCAAGAGGTATAGGTCTTTACAGGACAGAATTTATGTATTTTAATCGCAATGCTATGCCATCTGAACAGGAACATTTTGAAGAATATGCTAAAGTTGTAAAAGAAATGTTGCAGTATCCTACAACTATAAGGACAGTAGATTTGGGTGGAGATAAATTTACAAAGCTCGGACTATTAAAACTTGGACAAGAGCAAAATCCATTTTTAGGGTTGAGAGCCATAAGGTTATGTCTTAAATATCCGGATATTTTTATTTCTCAATTAAAAGGTATTTTAAGAGCATCTGCTTTTGGTAAGGTAAGGCTCATGTATCCTATGATATCAGGTATTGACGAGCTTAGAGACGCAAACAAAATACTTCAAAGTGTTAAGCAAGAATTAAGAAAAAAGAATGTAAGTTTTGATGAAAATATGGAAATAGGCGCAATGATAGAAATACCTGCTGCAGCTGTTATTATGGACATTATAGGTAAAGAAGTAGACTTCATTTCAATAGGTACTAATGATTTGATACAATATACTTTAGCAGTTGATAGAGTAAACGAAAACGTTGCAAATATTTATGACCCTAAACATCCAGCAGTTTTAAGACTTATTAAACAGATTATAGATAGTGCTCATAAAGAAAAAATAGAGGTTGGAATTTGTGGCGAAATGGCTGGAGATCCACACTATACAGCTATTCTTTTAGGTTTTGGACTTGATGAGTTTAGTGTATCGGCATCACAAATTCTTAAAATAAAAAAAGTTATACGTAGCGTATCTTTTAAAGAAGTAAAAGAGATATCAGATAAAATTCTACAATGCGGGGACAAAGAATCTATTTTAAAAATAATGAATACAATACAAGTATAATAAATATAGATCTTGTTTGAGTATATATGGTAAGCTTAAGAATTTGAAGGAGGTATTTTATGGTAAATGTTATAGATAATTGTTCTGAAGAAATTGAATCTGTTGTAGCTATGTTACGTAATTTTTCACCGAGCAATCCAGTAGAAAATGCCGTTATATATTTTTGGGAAAGTCATAATAAATATCCAGATGAAAAAATGAAAACACAAGCTACAGCTGACTTAATTTATAAAGAATTTGATCTGCTTTCTTGTGAAAAGTATGAGGTGCGTACAGGATATTTAAGTCGTTGGAACTATATGCCAAAACCTTTAGAAATGTGCTCTAAGGATGAAATAGAAGAAGCTATTAAGAAAGGCAGGGAGGAAGAAGTTGAGTGGGTTACTAGATGTTGTCAGACAGATTTTCTAGATTTTATAAAAAAAGATTGGCAAGATTGTATATCTAAACAAAAAAACCCGTACTATGAGAGTTGTAAAAGTCTTGTCATTAAAAAGATAAACACTGATAATGTCTTTGCTAGCTCTTTTGCTAAAAGTGTTGAAGAATTTTTATCTGTCCATAATAATATAGACAGATTAAACTGTAATTCATATGTTGTGGAAGAAACTTCATGGATACTCACACTTCCATTATTGCATTTAAATAAGCCTATATACTTAGTGCATATAGGAAGTGCTAGTAGTGCTGTTAGAGCAATGTTTCATCATTTCCCAAATCTTCAAAAAGCAGTAAAGTGGCTATCTCCTCGTTTTAGTGTAAGTAAATTTCAAAATCCTTCTGAATTTTTATTGGATTATAGAAATGCTTTACATGTCGGGTATTCATATGCAATTGAAAACGAAGAAATTGTAAGAGGAATTAAAATTTTTAATAAGCAAAAAACTCAAAATTTACAAAATTCAGAAAAATTATTGAGAAATGCGTCTATAAAAAATAATTTATTGAGCTCTATCATTGATGAAATACCGTGTCATGTGTATTGGTTGGATTATAATAATGTTTATCAAGGCTGTAATTATATGCAAGCTAGAACTTTAGGATTAGCTTGTTCTGTTGATATTATTGGTAAAACTAATTATGATTTACATACTTTTGATGATGCAAATAAGTTAAATGAGATTAACTATACTGTTATGAATACAGGGCATGTCTATGAGAGTGAAGATACAATTTCTTTAGATGGACAATTTAAAAAGTTTTTATCGAAGAAGACACCTATTTTTGATGGAAGAGGTAAAATTATTGGTTTATTAGGGATATCCATCGACATAACAGACCGAAAGAGAGCAGAAGAGTTAAAAATTAAATTAAAGATACAAGAAGGGTTATACGAAATAGCCAAAGGAGTAGCGCATGACATATGTTCACCAATTAGTGCCTTAGAGATGATCAAGTATATGTCAATAGATAAATTAGAAAAAGAAGAAAGGAAGATGTTTGAATTGACCATAAGAAGTATAAAAGATATATCAGGTCGCTTGATAAAAAAGTATAGGGACATAGAAGATAAAAAAGAAGAAGTAGATGAACCTGAGAACAAAGAGACTAAGTATATAGCTCCATATAGTGCTATAAAGGATGTAATAGATAGGAAAAGATACGAATGTTCCAAGAAGCCAATACAGATTAAGTATAATCCAGATGAGAAGAATAAGTTTGCGTTTATCAAGGGAGATTTTTCAAATTTT